>CAZBHC010000020.1:0-22058 GCA_964491775.1 uncultured Dehalococcoidales bacterium
AAACTTAAATCTAACTTGGTTTCCAAATGTTCGTGATCATCAGATTTAGTATTTTCTTTATCAACAATTAAATTAATATCAACGTCATGAATATGTGGTTGATTTTGAGATTTTGTATCATTCAATTTTTCATGCGCAAGAATGTTTTTCAACCCGATTTGATTTGCATCATTCAATTTTTCATGAGCAAGTAAATGATCAATATATAAAATTCCATTCAAGTGATCTATTTCATGTTCTAAAACTTGTGCCAATAAATCTTCCGCTGATAATTTATAATAAGAACCATTAATATCCAACCACCTTGCTTTAACTCTCATTGATCGCTTTACTATACCTTGATAGTACGGAAAAGATAAACAAGCCTCTTTTACATCCCTTGTACCAAAACTTTTTGTAATTTCTGGATTTACTAAAATCCTATGATCTTCTTCTGGAAGGTGTAAGGTAACTACCCTTTTTAGTACACCAACTTGATTAGCGGCTAAACCTACACCTCCAAGATACCCCAAGGTTTCAACCATATCAAGAGCTAATTTTTTTATTGAATTATCGATCAATTTAACAGGTTTACATTTTTTCCTAAGTATTGGATCAGGAAAAACCCTAATTTTTCTTAAAGACATTTTACCTCTATAAATTAAAAATCTAAATCAAATATTATAATGTACTATAACAGTTAATTTGCTACCAAATACTGCCACCATAATGACCAAATACACATTCCAATGTAATCTTCATCAATGCCTAATATACTGAATTATCTAATCAATTCCTATATACTTTTTGTTTGGTTACATAATGCTTATGCACGTAAGCCGGCATTTTGTAATCTCCTTACTTACCCCGAGAATTATTTCTTGGGGTAATTGTTTAATACCTACATATCTAAAACCTAACCCTTAAAATTAATTAAGTATCTGGGTGAATTATTACTGTAAAAATGGGTAATTAATTTCTGGTATGGCATAGTTATGGCATAGTTAAATGAAATTTAGGTAAATTTAGAGAGTTTTTTCTTGAGAACGAATTGAGATTGGTGGAGCCTGCGGGACTCGAACCCGCTACCTCCTGCTTGCAAAGCAGGCGCTCTCCCAGCTGAGCTAAGGCCCCAATATTTTCAAACACCAATCCATATTATCATAGTAAATATATTAACTTTTATTATAAAAAAATAATTTTTTTATAACTATGATTAGAAATTAAAACAAATATAAAGTTATATAATCCTTCTTATAACAATAAAAAGATAAATATATGTCTCCTATCATGTACGGCTTTGCCGCACAAAGAAAAAAAATATTGGAATCAGAAATAGAGCGATTTATTACTGAAATGCCTCCATTTGGTGCCAAAAAAATTATATTAATTGGAGACTTAGTAAATGGAAAAGTAAATGTTGATAGTGGAATAGAACTAATAGTCACTCAGGAGACTAATGACCCTCATAAAGATCGTTCAGATTTCTGGATAACACATCTTAGACCTTCAGTTAAAACAGATTTTCATGTATTCACTCCAGAAGAATTTGATTCTTTATGTGAACATGATAATTTCGTTACACAGTCACTATCATTTGGTGAGACTTTATATGATGGATAAAAACTTATCAGTAAATTGGTTCAAACAATCAGAATATGATTTTAAATCAGCAAAGTCTAATGCTGAAATAGGTAATCATGCATTAGCATGTTTTTTAGCATATGAATCAGCTGTAAAAATCGTTAGTGGATACTTATATAACAAAGGAGCAGAATTTGTATGGGGATCTTCCCTTTCTGATCTATGTGAAGATGCAATGATTTTTGATCCATCTTTTGATTTAGTTAAATCTGTAGCAATGCTGCTTGATAAATATTGTTTATCTACTAGATTTCCTTCAAATCTACCAGGAGATCCACCGTATGAAGTATATGATAATAATGATTCTTCAAGATCTATTGAAATAGCTGATGAAGTTATCAAAACAATAAAAAGTCGTTTGTAAAAGGAGATTTAATATGAAATTTGGATTCTTTATGATGCCATTACATCTTCCATCTGAAAACCCTGTACTTTCTTTTGATAGAGACCTAGAGATGATCCAATATGCTGAAGATTTGGATTATGATGAATTTTATGTTGGAGAACATCATACAGCTTCATGGGAGCCAATACCATGTCCTGAAATGTTTTTAGCTAAAGCATCAGGATTAACAAAAAATATAAAACTTGGTACTGCAGTAGTAAGCGCGCCTATACATCATCCTTTTTTATTAGCAGAAAGATTTGCATTTCTTGATCAACTCTCAAGAGGTAGAGCCATAATGGGGTTAGGTCCATGTGGTCTTCCACCCGATGTTAAACTATTCAATATTCCTCCATCTGAATTAAGGGAAAGGTTACATGAATCAATTGAAATAATGGTACAACTTTTAGAATCAGAAAAACCTGTTTCATATACTGGAAAATACTGGGACATAAATGAAATGTCGATACAGCTAAAATCTTATCAACAACCTAGATTGAAAATGGCATTAGCTACCTCAGGTAGTCAAAGATCTCTAGAGTTAGCAGGAAGGTACGGAGCAATACTTTTCTCTCCAATGGCTGCTCAAGGAAAGGGAACCTTACCACTTAAAGATCATTTCAGCCATGCAAAAAAAATTGCAGATGAAAATAATCAATCTTTTGAAAAAGAAGATTGGAGATTGGTTACATATATTTATTTGTCAGACACTAAAGAGCAAGCTTGGAGAGAAGTGACTGAAAATATACAAAGAGATATGAAGGAGTACTTTTGGGTAATAAATGGAGGAACATTACCTGAGTGGGCAAAAGATAAAAGCAATTCTGAAATTACATCTGAGTTAATCGCAGAAAAATCTAGATGGATTATAGGATCACCAGATGATGCAATAGAACAATTAGAAAAAATAAATATAGAAGTTGGTGGAATGGGAGGATTAATGTTGACTACTCACGAATGGGTATCTCCAGAAAAACAAAAAAAATCTATGGAATTATTTGCTAGATATGTTATTCCGCATTTCAGAGGACATACAAAAGATTTAGTAAAAGAATGGGAGCATACAAAAAAAATGAGTTCTAAGGGAGAATTACCAAGATTACTTGGATCAAATTTGAGCTCTGATTATCCTCAAGGTGGAAATACATCTAATATTAAACCTTTAAAATAATGAAGATCACAGATATAAAATTAACACCACTTAAAATTGGTAAAACTTTAGTAAGAATTCAGACTAATACTGGTATAGAAGGATGGTCCGAAGCCTCTGGATCTCAGCAAAGAGAAGGAATTTTCTCCTCATATGTTAATCAAATAATAAAACCTTTACTTATCGGAGAAAATCCAATTGATATAGATAGACATTGGGAAACTTTGGCATTAGGAAAAGGAGAGCATGTTTATAGATTACCAGCATATATAGTAGGAATCATAGATATAGCTCTTTGGGATATTATAGGTAAAGAATCTAACTTACCATTACATAGTTTAATGGGTGGAGCAGCGAGAAAAAAAATCCCATTATACTGGAGTGTTGGCAGTGGATGGAAAAAAAGTCCTGATGAAATGCTTAAAGATATTAAGATAGGCTGGGAACAAGGATTTAGAGCTTTTAAGATCAGAATGGATTGGAAAGGATGGAGGCAAGACTATAATCCAGAAAAAGATTTCTTAATCTTCGAAAAAGTAAGAAGTTTTTTACCTAAAGATATATATCTTGGATTTGATGCAAATAATGGATACTCTGTAAGCACAGCAATACAACAGGGTCGAAGATTTGAAAGATTAGGCATTAATCATTTTGAAGAACCAATACCTCATTATGACTTAGAAGGACTTAAACAAGTATCTGATGCCCTAGATGTAGCAGTTTCTGCGGGAGAACAAGATGGATATAGATGGTGGTTCCAAAATTTAATTTCGTTGGGGAACCCAGACATTTTACAACCCGACATATTAAATGCGGGAGGACCATCAGAAGTGAAGAGGATTTTCGATATTGCTACAAGCTTAAACAAGCCTGTAATGCCACATAGTCCTCAGGCAGGAATAAATAGTATTGCTTCTATTCAAGTTTATTCAACTGTTCAAAATGGTACTAGGCCTCATGAATTTTCAACTGAATTTTCTGCAAATTTGGACGATATTTCAGAACTATATGGAAACCACGTTGTCCCAGAAAATGGAATGATAAACATAAATGATAACCCAGGATTAGGTATTGAATTAAGTGAAAAATTAATACAAAAATTTAAACTATAATATTTCGAAAAACTATTTTTTTAGTTATGAACAATTCATACAACATTTATCTACCCAATGCCCTGGAGTAACTTCTACCAAACCCATCTCAATTTTTCCTTCACTACATTCTTTTGATGGATTTGGGCATCTAGTCCGAAAAAAACAACCATTAGGTCTATCTATATTACTTGGTAATTCTCCCTTAAGAATAATGATTTCTTTATTTTTCTCAAGTTCAGGATCTGGTTCAGGTACAGCTGATAAAAGCGCTTTAGTATATGGATGACGAGGAGAGTTAAATATATTTTTAGATTCAGAAATCTCCACTATTTTACCAAGATACATTACTGCTACCCTATCACTTATATGTCTGACAATAGATAAATCGTGAGAAATAAATAAATAAGCTATTCCTAAATCAATTTGTAACTTTCGAAGTAAATTAAGTATTTGAGCTTGAATAGATACATCTAATGCAGATACAGGTTCATCTAAAATCAATAAGTCTGGTTCAGTAGCAATTGCTCTAGCAATACTTATTCTTTGTCTTTGACCTCCACTAAATTCATGAGGATATCTATTTAAATAACTTTCACTTAAGCCAACCATTTTTATAAGATTTTTAACTCTACTAATATATTCATCAACATTTTTATATAGTTTATGTACTTTTAGTGGCTCTCCAATAATATCCGAAACTCTCTTTTTCGGATTAAGTGATCCATAAGGATCCTGAAAAACCATACCTATATTTCTTCTCGCTTTCATTAAATCTTTAGATTTACAAGAATAAATATCAATATCGTTAAATATAATTTCCCCTGAAATATTATCCCCGAGTCCCACAATAGATTTTGCTATAGTAGATTTTCCTGATCCACTTTCACCCACTATTGAAAAAGTTTCTCCAGGAAAAATCGAAAAGGTTACATCATCAACGGCATTTACCCTACCTATTTCTTTAGGAAAAAAAATTCCCCCTTTTAAAGAATAATGTATCTTCAGATTCTTAATATCTAAAATAGAATTTACCATAAGAATGCTTCTCTTAAATTTAAATAATGATGTTGTGAAAATTTATCTACTTTAGCAAAATATTCAATCATTTTCATCTATATCTTCTGTTTGAATAGTAGCTAATTCTTTAACTATCGGTCCTGTAATTCTAGGTACAGAATTTAAAAGACCAATAGTATATTTATGTCTTGGGTTCTTGTATACGTCTTCACAAGATCCATATTCAACAATCTTACCCTTATTCATTACTGCTATATTATTGGCATAACGAGCAACTATACCTAAATTATGAGTAATTAATAAAACTGAAAGTCCTAAATTTCTTGAAAGTTCTTTAATTAACTCTAAAATTTGCGCTTGAATAGTTACATCTAATGAAGTGGTTGGTTCATCAGCAATTAGTAATGAAGGTTCACATGATAGAGCCATAGCAATCATAATTCTTTGACGTTGGCCACCACTAAATTGATGAGGATAATCTTTTATTCTACGTTTACCATCTGCTATACCTACCATTTCTAGAAGTTCTAAAACACGCTCAATACTAGAAGTTTTAGACATACGTAAATGCTTCACTAAAGATTCTGAAATTTGCTCACCTATATTCAAAATAGGATTTAATGAGGTCATTGGTTCTTGAAAAATCATCCCTATCTCATTACCTCTCACTGATTGCATTTCACTTTCAGATAATTTAAGTAAATTTCTATTATTAAAATAAATTTCGCCATTTATCCTTCCGGAATATTTTGGGATCAATCTAATAATAGATAATGCAGTAACACTTTTACCACAACCACTTTCTCCAATTAAACCTAATGTTTCACCTTGTTTAATTTCAAAAGAAATTCCATCTACAGCTTTAACTAACTCTCCATTAGGAAGGTTGAAAAAAGTTTTTAATTCTTTAATACTCAATAAGGACATTAACTTATATTACGAAATAAATAATAAAAATTAAAATAGGTTTTTGAAGTAATTAATTTATTTCGGTTTTTGATTATGTAATAGATAATTAATTATCTAAAGAAAATATCTTCACTTAATTCCCGGGTGGTCTAATGGTAGGACAGAGGACTTTGAATCCTCTAGTCCAGGTTCGAGTCCTGGCCCGGGAGCCAAAAAGCATTTTACTTAAGTTCCACCTTAAATCCAGATTCCTCTGTTGCAATACTCCAAGGAGTATCAACGACCCAGTGATCAGTTTCAAGCTCCACTAAAGGAGGTCGTTCATTTGCCCATTTATGATTAGAATCAACTTCAAGGGGAGTTCTTGACATAAAAACATCACCTGGTGGCGGATCTATGGGAGAAACAACCTCTCCAGGTAAAAGAAATTCACTTCTAACAATATCAGGATGAGAAGGAAGTGCAGCAGAAACTAAAGCATTCGTGTATATATGTTTAGGGTCTTCAAATATTCTTTCAGTGTCTCCCATTTCCTGAACAACTCCAAGATACATTACTGCCATAGTATGACACATGTATCTTACAGTAGCTAAGTTATGAGCTACTAATAGATATGCAAGACCATGTTGCTCTTGTAAATCAACTAATAAATTCATTATTTGTGCTCTAATAGAAACATCTAGAGCAGAAACAGGCTCATCAAGACATATTACCTTGGGATTTAAAGCTAAAGCCCTAGCAACACCAATTCTTTGTCTTTGACCACCTGAGAATTCATGTGGATATAAATTTGCTTGGTAAGGATTCAAACCAACTTCTTCTAATAAAGTTCCAACACGTTCCTTAATTTGAGCTTTAGTCTGTTTAGTAGCTATTTCCAAAGGCTCTCCAACAATACTTCCAACTCTCATTCTTGGATTTAATGATGACCAAGGATCTTGAAAGACTGCTTGAACATTAGTTCTGAATTCTTTCTTACCTGCAGGAGACATATTTGCAACATCTTCACCTTCATAATAGATTGAACCCTCTGTAGTCTCTTCTAATCCTAATAAAACTTTTAAGGTTGTAGTTTTACCACATCCTGACTCTCCTACAAGACCAAATGTTCTTCCTCTTTCTATATCGAAAGAAACATCGTCAACCGCTTTTAAAAACGTCTTCTTACCTATACCAAAAAGATTATTCCCTACGTTATACCATTTACGTAAATTTCTAACGGATAATACAGAATCAACACCAGGTTTACATCCAGGGGCTGTTCCAAGTTTATTTGTAGTGGTTGTCATGAAATTCCTTTTCCTAAATTAAAATCAATAACTTACTAAATTCTTATATTTATCAAAATCAGCAACAGAAGATCTAGATAGTTGTACCCAATGACCAGGTTCTACCTCTACAAGTTCTGGATCTATAGCAGCATCCTTCTCATCATATTTTAACGGTGAACGAGGTGCAAAAGAATCACCTGGAGGTAAATTATGAAGCAAAGGTGGCTGTCCTTCAATTTGAGCTAATCTTCCGGTTTTCTCTTCCAATTTTGGAACAGAATTAATAAGTGCTTTTGTATATTCATGTAAAGGTGAATTGAAAATTGTCCTAACATCAGCTAATTCTACAATTCGTCCAGCGTACATCACAGCAACTCTATCACACATTTTAGCTACTATACCAAAATCATGTGTTATAAATACAATCCCTACACCTTCTTCTTGTTGAATTTGACGTAGTAATCTAAGGTAAGCAGCCTGTATAGTAACGTCCAATGAAGTTGTCGGTTCATCAGCAATAATTACTGAAGGCTCTGAAGAAATTCCAATTGCACCTACAACCCTCTGTCTCATACCTCCAGAAAGTTGATGAGGATAATCTTTAGCTCTTGTATCTGGAGCGGGAATTCTAACTTTTTTTAAGGATTCGACTACTCTTTTGAATAAATTTGATCCTTTCAAACCTTGGTGGATTTTTATAGCCTCTCCAACTTGATTTTCGATAGTAAATACTGGATTTAAAGCTTGCATTGGATCTTGCAAAATCATCGAGATTTCACCACCTCTAACTGATGTCATTTCCCTTTCTGATAATTTTAATAAATCCCTTCCATTTAAAATAACTTCCCCACCTGTAATTTCACCGGGAGGAGAAGGAATTAATCTCATTATTGATAAAGCTGTTACAGACTTTCCAGAACCCGATTCTCCTACAACACCAAGAGTCTCTCCCCTTTTGACATTATAACTCACTCCATTAACAGCCTTGACTGTTCCCCATTTAGTAGTAAATTGAGTCTGTAAATTTCTTAAATCAAGAACAGTTTCTGAACTAGCTGCACTTTTTCCAAAACCATCAGTATCAACATCTAAAGACTCAGAAAGTAATTCTTCTTTCTCTGCATCAGTAATCTTTGTAGCTTTTGCCATAATGTAATCCCATTAGTTGAAATAAATAAATTTTACCTATACTTTACAATAAAATATCCCAAAAGTAACATGTAATTTATATTATTTATTACTAAAAAAAAAGACAGGATAAATTAATTTACTATTTATCACTTAAAATTTTAGAAATTTCTTTTATTGATTCATCTAATCCAGATACCAAAAAGTCGATTTCATCTTTATCTATAGATAATGGTGGACATATAGAAATTACATCTCCAGCCCTAAAGCTAACTATTTTATTTTTATAAATTAAATCCGGCAAGATTTTGTTTATTTGAAAATTTGAAGGAAATGACTTTTTATCTTTCTTATCCTGAACTAACTCGACAGCAGCTAATAATCCTAAGCCTCCTCTAACATCTCCAATAATTTTATGTTTTTTAAGATCGTTTAGCTTATCGTATAAATAAACACCTAATCTTTTTGAATTCCCGACTAAATCTTCTTCTTCAAAAATCTTGAGGTTTTCTATACCTGCTGCACATGCAGTTGGATGACCACCAAAAGTAATTAAATGCTTAAAAGTTTCTTTTTCTCCTCCCTCGAATGCGTCAGCTATTTTTTTAGTTACTATAGCAGCACCTAAGGGAGCATATCCACTAGTCAAAGCTTTTGCGACAGTTGTTATGTCTGGTTTCACATCCCAATTCATTGGTCCAAAATATTCGCCTAATCTTCCAAAACCTGTAATTACTTCATCAGCTATTAGTACTATATTATATTTATCAGCAATTTCTCTTAATCTTTGCCAATATTCAGCAGGTGGGATTTGGATACCATAAGCTGCTGAAACAGGCTCCGCTATCATAGCAGCAATAGAATTTGAACCCTGATGCTTAATTACTTCCTCAAATTCATTTGCACATTTTATTGCAACATCTACAGGATTTCCTTCAAAAGGTGGTCTATAAGAATTCCAGTTAGTCACATGGATAGCCCCAGGCATTAAAGGTCCCATTGGATCTGCTGTTAATGCACCTCCAAGACTAACAGCCATAGCTGTACCTCCGTGATATGAATATCTTCTACTAATTACCTTATAAGCATTTGGTTTACCATTTAATATAGAATATTTCTTTGCCATTTTTATAGCAGTTTCTACAGCTTCAGCCCCTCCTGAAACAAAAAAAACTCTAGCTTTATTATCATGGTATAAAGAAGCTATTTTGGAGGATAATTCTATTTGTGATATAGAAGCTGACATAGCAGGAGGTGATTCAATATCCAGCATTTGATTATACACAGCATCTGCTATTCTTTTTCTTCCGTATCCTGCTGCTTTATACCATAACCCCCCCATAGCATCTAGTAATTTATTGCCATGAATATCCTCTACCCATACACCTTTTCCTTTAACAAAAATATTAAGGTTGCCTTTCCAATCATTCAATTGAGAAGCATGCATAAAAAGATGCTCTCCAGCCTGAAGTTGTAATTTTTCTATTTCTTGACCTGAAAAAGACATAATATTATAAAAGAAAAATTAATTTTTGATTTTTAAACATATCTCTCCACAAATACATTTATCACAAAGATAAATTAATTTAGAAACTTCTAAACCCAACGTTACTTTTTTATCTTTAATCTCAACAGTGACAACACCTCTATATTCTGCTATTTCCTTAACAGAAATTTGTGAACCTGGCAGAATATTATTATCACATAAGAATTTTACAAGATCAGAATCATCTTCAGGTATTCTGTGTACAACCATAAGTGTATTTAAGGGAGCAAGATTAATTGTTATTAGAGACTTAGGAATTTTATAACCTGAACCTGGTATCGGTTGCCCAAAAGGATCTATTTTTGGGTTATTAAGTTTTGATATTATATCAATTTCTAATTCATCAGACAGAGCATGTTCTAACATGTGTGACTCAGCATTAACTCTATTTAAATCTACACCTAGAAGATCTACTATCATTCTAGAAACAATCCTATGTTTTCTTATAAGAGACTCAGCTAATTTATTTCCAATATCTGTAAGTAATATATCTCTATTCTCATTAGAATATATCAATTCTTCTTTTTCCATTCTCTTCAACATACCAGAAACTGAAGGTAATGATGTCCCCAGATTCTCACTAGCGGGTACACGTCTAAGTTGATCAACTAAATCTGAATTAGAAACTCTTTGCAATCGTTCCATAACTACGTATATTGATAATAAATAATTCTCCATTGCTTGAGTTAGTCTTAAATCTTTTTTTAAGTTTGATTTAGATAATATTTTATTTTTTTGCAATTTAGTCTTCAATTTTCTTTATATCAGGTTAGAAATTATATTTTGTATAATACTTATTTTATTACTACTCTTCAATGAAAATTAGAATCAATAAGGCTAAATTGATGTTTATCAAATACCAAAAAATAAATTCTCTCAATTTAACTAATAAATTAAACGTTCTAGCAATAAATAATTACTTATCAAATATGATGATATAAAATAATACTTGAGAAATACCAATAAAGTTTTTTCTGAATATTCCCGAGTAGCTCAGCGGTAGAGCAGCTGACTGTTAATCAGCGGGTCACAGGTTCGAATCCTGTCTCGGGAGCCAAAAACCAACAGCACTGTAAGGTAAATCATTGGAAGGTAATATATTTTTAATCTCCAGTATTTTTTCTCCAATTTTTTTAGGTATCACAGTTGGAATCATTCATTCAACAGATGTAGATCATATAGTAGCAATATCTACGTTTTCTAGAGATTATAAAAAAAGTTTCAAAAGCTTTTGGGTGGGTGTTTCATGGGGTCTTGGTCATTCTACTCCTCTATTTGTTTTAGGATTATTAATATTGATATCGAAAGATTCCATCTTAGCTTTGTTTGATGATTTTCAAAATTATTTGGAAGGATTCGTTGGGATAATGCTTATATTTCTTGGACTTCAAGTATTTTTTAAGTTATTAAATGGAAATTTTCATATACATTCTCATAATCATAACGAAAATTCACATTCACATTTTCACGGTTCACATAAACATAATTTAACTAATAAAGATAGCCATCATTCTGAAAGGCATTGGATCTTACCAGAATTGATTCCTTTTTTTAGAACAAAATCTTACGTAATAGGAGTAATACATGGTTTAGCTGGTAGTGGGGCAATAATTTTGACACTTATTGCTGATTCAGAAAATATTTATTCGGGTATATTAATTTTATTATCTTTCTCTATCGGAACAATGTTTTCAATGTCTGTAGTAGCAGTAATATTTTCTATCCCTTTTTCTATATTGTCTAACAAAAATAAAGTGAAAGATTTTTTTATTTTATTTGCGGGATCTCTTAGTATTATCATTGGGATAATTATTTTAATAAATAACTACTAAAAATAAATTTAATTTTTATATTACTGTCATAATTAGTTCAGGATAAAATCATTCAGAAAAACTTGTAGACTTTAATTTTAATAGATAACCTACATTTAAAGGTTGCTATCAAAATGATTCTAAATACTCGCGTATTAGTACTAAATCAAAATTATGAGCCAATAAATGTATGTAATACAAAAAGGGCTATAAATCTTCTTGGAAAGGGCAAAGCTGAAAACGTAATAGATACTGGAGAATACCTAAGATCGATTAATGATATTTTTGATAAACCAGATGTAATAAGATTATTTTATATGGTAAAAAGACCACTCCAAAGAAAAAAGCTTACCAGAAAAGAGATATTTGAAAGAGATAAATTCCAATGTCAATATTGTGGAACTAATAAAAAAATCCTAACATTTGATCATATAATTCCTCGGTGCAATGGAGGTAATCTTTCTTGGACAAATATTGTCAGTGCTTGTAAGCCATGTAATTTAAAAAAAGCAGGTAAAACACCAAAAGAAGCAGGAATGAAATTAATTAGCTTACCTAAAGAACCAAAACCTAACAGATATTCTTTTATTTATTATGAAAAAATTAAAACTTCTTGGATTCCATTTATACCTTGGAGTAAAAAAAATTATTCTAGGTCAGAAATTAAGGAAAATATCCTAATATAATTATAAAATATTCATGGTATAAATTTTTATCTAAATTTATCCTATCGCTTAATAATTTGTAACTTATTTTAAATGAAAAGATTTCTTATAGGAAGATTAGTTTTTGCTGTTGTCAGTATAGTAGCTGCAACTTTTATAGTACTAGTACTTTCCAGAGCCTCTGGCGATCCTCTATTGTTATATGCTAACTCAGGATATGGTCTTTCTGCAGAAGGAGAAAGAGTTCTAAGGGAAAAACTGGGATTAAATCATAATGTATTTGTACAATATGGTATCTGGCTTTCAAGAACACTTAGGGGAGACATGGGAGAAACTATGCTAGATAGGAAACCTGTTTCAAGAATAGTTTTCAATAAATTACCCAATACTATTCAATTAGCCATAGGATCATGGTTTATAGCAACTTTTTTTGGGATCACTTTGGGAGTTCTATCTGCTGTTAAAAGGGGCAGTAAACTTGATTACTTTTCGCGAACTATAGCCTTATTTGGTCAAGCTTTACCACAATTTTGGATTGCATTAGTATTAATATTGGTTTTTTCTGTATATCTAAAATGGTTACCTGCTGGTCTAAGAGGTGACAGTATTTGGGATATCAAATATTACATTTTACCTACTATTACATTATCATCAGCCGCACTTGCGGGATATTTACGTATTACAAGAAGTGCTATGTTAGAGGTAATGGATTCTGAATATATACGCCTAGCTAGAGCTAAAGGTGCAACAGTTAACCAAGTTATTTGGAAACATGCTTTTAGAAACGCTCTTATACAACCTCTCACAGTTGCGACAATGTTATTAGCAGGTTTTTTGGATGGAGCTGTACTCGTTGAAACTGTTTTTGCTTGGCCAGGAATGGGATCAGGCGTACTAACCGCAGTAAATAATAACGACTTTGCTCTTCTGCAAGGATATGTGTTTTTCTTTACAGTACTCTTCGTTTTCGCAACTTTTATTACAGATATATTATACGCTTTCGTTGATCCAAGAATTCGTTACGAATAAATATCTATAAGCTACTTTTTCCACCACCAACTACTATCGTTTCACCAGTAATATATTTAGAAGCATCTGAAGCTAAAAAAGCAACAGTTTTAGCTATATCTTCGGATTCTGCTAAACGACCTAAGGGAATAGTGTTTTTAGCATTATTTATTTTTTCAATGTTAATTTTAGAAATGATATTTTTTTCCTCAGAATCACTTAATTGTTTAGATTGATCTATCCCATACTTTTCCTTACCCACTATTAGATCTACTTCATCATGAAAATTTGTATTAACTACACCTGGAGATACCGCATTTACTCTGATACCATATTTTCCTAGATTAGCTGCAGCTGTTACTGTCATATTCACTATTCCAGATTTTGCGATTGCATAAGGAGGGGAAGAAGTATTACCTCCTGATGAAGAAATAGATGCAATATTTACTATAGAACCGGATCTCTGGTTTATCATTATTTTAGAAGCTTTTTGCATTAAAAAATATGGCCCTTTTAAGTTTAGGTCCATGGTCCAATCCCAATTTTCTTCAGTTACTTCTAAAAAATTTTGAGGCTTAGAGGCTCCAGCATTATTAACGAAAACATCCAATTTATTATATCTCATAATAATTTGTTCAAATAAATTATCTACATCACTTAATTTACTAGCATCAAAAATTCCACCATATACTTCTATACCATCATCCTTCAGATCTGAAATAGTATCTTCCAATAAATTAGATTGAACATCACTAAGATATAAGGAAAAACCATTATGCCCCAGTTCAAATGCTGTCGCTCTACCGTTACCTCTAGCTGCACCTGTTATAGCAGCTATATTTTTCGAATTGAACTCATTCATTATAAAAAACCTTATAAATATTCTTATATAATCAAATAATTATTGAATTATGCTAATAATATAAACTATAAATTTACGTAAATCCGTATAAATTCATTGTGATTAAGTTAACTCATAAAGAGAATAATTGACATAGCAAGATCGTGTTAATTAAGATAATTCTAAAATGACAAAAAATTTATCAAAAAAAATTTTTTTTAATATTGTACTTACAATTGCTATTTCTGCTTTCATTTTTTCTTGTAACTCAAATAACGATGAAATTATAGAAAATGAGAACATCGAAAATATTGTACTTCCTACAAATACGACAATTCCTATTCCTGTAGTATTACCAGAAAAATATATCAAGGCAACTATAGCTGCTTATGTTGAACAAACAGTAACTGCTTTACCAATAACAGAACCTATAGAAATAGTAAGTACAGTAATAGTAGAGAAAGTAGAAGAAAAAATTATTGAACAGACCGTAATTGTAGAAAAATTTATTGAAATACCTATTTCAGTTATTGTTACAGCTACTCCCACAATTACTCCTACACCAGAAAATACACCAACTCCGTTGCCAACATCTACTTCAACTCCAGCTCCTACCATTACACCTACCCCAACACCTACCCCTACACCAATGCCAACTTCTACACCCACCCCGGGTTTTCAAATAAATCCTGGAACTACTCCTAAAGGGACTGCTGGGGCTAGTGTTTTTCTAAATAATGCTCGTGTAGTAAGGGATGATGGAATACAAGAATTTAGTGCTTTTAGTTCAGAAATAAAATGGAAGGCTAATGGAAATTGGGAAACTCTACCATCTTTAGATTCTGCAGGAAAAATTACTGGAAGTCATGGGTATATGAGCTCTGGAGTTTATGAAATAACAATTAGAGTAACAATAGGAAATGTGACGAAACAAATACAATTTAATGCGATTGTTAACTAATTTTTATACTAATTTAGAAACCTTAAATCCTAAATAAACAAAAAAAATTCCCAATAGGTTATTTAGTAAAATATTTATTATAAAATAACCTATTTGACCATTAGAAAATAAACTTATATTGTCAAATGCAAATGTACTAAATGTAGTAAATGATCCTAAAAATCCTACAAGTATAACTAAACGCACCTCAGGACCTATAATCCCTTTATCTTCTGATAATGCCCAAATCAATCCAAATAGAAAAGAACCTAATATATTAACTAATAAAACTCCTAGAGGGAAATTAGTATTAGTATATTTCAAAAAAAATAAAGATACAGAATAACGTAATAATGCTCCAATACCGCCAGCAATTATTAAGAAAAAAAATTTAGACATAATTTTTTTTAATCTACATCAATCCTTGGTGGTGGGTTTAGTACTGGGTGTATAGCTAATAATTTCCCAACTTTATTAGATCTATTATAAATACCATGTCTAATACCAACTTCACACGTAAAAATATCTCCTTCATCTAGATCAATTGCATCTTCATTATCATAAACTGCTGTCAAATTACCTTCTAAACAAAACATAGATTCTTCATGGGCTGGATGAAAATGATTAGGCGCAATTGATCCTGGAGCAAAAGTTAATTCACTAAAATATGTTGATTCAGATCCAACAAAATCTCCAACCATATCGTATCTTGAAATTCCTGGAAAAAACTCAAAACTTTCGTTCTCAGATCTAACAAAAACAGAATCAGGAGGAGTGTTAAATTTAAATTCAGGATCTTGAATTTCCTCTCTTTCAGGATTAATTACAGGATATACACAAATTAACCTAGCTACAGAGGAACCTACATTTTTCAATCCATGCCCCGCCCCTCTAGGTGCTAAAATACAATCTCCAGAAGAGGCAAGAAATTTATGATTACCAACTCTAAATTCCATCTCCCCATTAACAATAAAAATCGACTCCTCAGAATTAGGATGTTTATGATAAGAAGAACTAATCCCTGGTTCTACTGTCAAATCAGCAACAGTCATCATTCTTGATCCAGTAGAAACATCAGCCATTTTCACTAATTCAGCACCCATAAATGGCTCAATTTTTTCTTGTGTATTTCTCTTATTTATTGTCATTTGATTATCTCCTATTCGAATTTATCTAATATACCTAGATATACCAAACACTATCCCAAAACATTAATTCATGTCTTGTACTTAAGTAAAATATTCTTTTCATATTTATCTTCATTTCATCCGTCAACTGCACCTCAATATTATCAACATAATTTTTCAACCATATAGTCATTTCTTGATATTCTGATGAATTATATCCCTTAATCCATCTTGCATGAAAGGAATTTGAATCTAAGTTAGTTAGATTAGAGAACATTCTTCCTATCTCGTCATACCCCCATTGACATGGCAATAATGAAACAGCAATTTCATCTGCATTTCCTAAACTAGCGGTTTTTAGTAAATAATCAGTATATGAAAGTGTTTGCGAACTAGGAATTGTAAACTCTAAATCTTTTGAAGTAATTCCAAAATCTTTGCAAAAGGATCTATGAAGGTCCATTTCTACATTTAATGTTTCGTTAAGTAATCCAGACCATTTAGACATAACATCTAAATTACTACTTTTTGAAATCGCTATAGAAATAACTTTACAATATTGAATTAAAAAAAAGTAATCTTGTTTCATGAAATTTTGAAAATGCTCTAAAGATAAAGTACCGTCTCCAATTGATTTCACAAAAGGATGTTCTTTATGTGCCTTTATCCATATATCTGAGCATGAATTTTTAAGTTTATTTGAAAATTTCATTGAATCAATTCACCACATTTATATTTATTTTTTCTCCATTATTAAATTGAGAAAAATCAGAAGAGTCAGAATCCATATATCCTATAACTTTTACCGGTGAAGCTGGACGTATTTCATTTTCTTTACTCATTGGAGTTGGACCCCAAAAAATACAAAACGCATTCCCTGGTGGCCAATATGCTATATCTCCTTTATTCACTAATTCTTTTAAATTCTCAGTGGGATTTTCATAAATTGATATAGGAAAATAAATTTCATCACCCCAAAATTGTATATCCGATTCTAGTGGGAATTTAGACATTATTTTTTTCGTGAAATCATTAATTTCTAAATATCCATAAAATGTAATATTTGATAAATTAATTTGAATTTTTTGTAACATAAAAAATTTTACTTTTTCTCAACTAAATTATTCTTTTTTCTTCACATAAATAAAATCTACGTTTATAAATATACTAAATATAAATTTAATAACTTGAAATATCAAAACATTCTTACAGGCATTATTCTAGCAGGTGGCCAATCTAGAAGATTAGGACTTAGCAAACCTAAACCACTAATTAAAGTGGGTGGAAAACTATTGTTATCTAGAGTAGCTGATTCTATTAGACCACTATGTGAAGAACTTATATTAGTAGTTGCCCCTGACCAAAAAGATGATATTCCTGATTTAGGAATTGCTTTAGGTATGCATGTAATTACAGATACAAAAAAATTTAAAGGCCCATTAGCTGGCATACATGCAGGACTATCATCATCTATATCACCATTATCTTTTGTTGTTGGTGCTGATTATCCTTTCATATCAAAAAAACTTATCGAAAAAATGCTTGCTATATCCACATCTAATTTCAATAAATCATATAGTGCTGTTGTTCCAAAATATGATGGATTCTTACATCCATTACATTCTATTTTCCCGAAAATTGTATGGGAAGAATATATATTAGATGAATTACATAAAGGAGAAAGATCTATAACAAAATTAATCTCAAAATCTATAGAAAAGAACTTACATAAAATTGAGATCATAAATGAAGAAGACATAGGATTAGTAGATCCTATGTTTATGAGTTTAATTGATATTGACGATAAGGAATCTTTAAATCTTTCCAGAAGAATTGTAGAAAAAAGATGGAATTTAAAGAAAAATTAATACCTTAGAGCTTCAGCTGGACTAATTTTTGAAGCCTGTTTTGAAGGTAAAAAAGTAGTAACAAGAGAAAAAAAGAAAGCAATAGAAATTACAATAATTACGTTTATCCAAGGTATTGAAAATGTTACACCCTCTGATCCAATAGTGTCATAAATATTCCAGGCTATTAATGAACCAAGAGCTATTCCCAATAAAGAACCAATAATTGAAACAATAGCTGATTCCATTAGAAACTGTATCTGAATCATTCTTTCTTTAAATCCAATAGCTCGCATCATACCTATAGATTGTCTTCTTTCAACAACAGCCCGGAAAGAAATTACACCTAAGGAAGCTACACCGACTAACAAACCTAATCCCATGAAACCTTGAAACAATTGATTAAATGCATTAGATTGCGATTGTTCTTGATCTATTTCATCCATTATATATTTTGCTTTCATTCCATTATTGATAAATAATGTCTCTAAAATTCTTGTAATTTCAGAACCACTAGTATCATTAGAAAGTTTAAATTTATATACAGTAAAAGGAACCGGTTTACTAGAAATTTTTTCAATTATTGAATAATTCATATATATATTATTTCTACTATTCTCATAATTATCTGCAAATTGATCTAAAACTCCTATAATTATTATTTCTTCTAATCTATCCATTTCACCTTGCCCAAGAGGCGGTCTTAAATCTAAATTTACAGCTTTAATTTCACCTTTTTCTTCTGGATCAATACCTTTAATCTGTAAAGAATCTGTATCTCTCGGAGGTCCAAATCCATCTTCTTCCCAAATTAATTCAGCAGAAATTACAGCTAGATTTGAATTACTAACCAATGATTGCCAAATCTCTTTAGAATTGGACCCATATTTTGGATCCCAATGAGTTAATTCATAATTATTATTATTTAGCCATTCATCATCTGACCCAACTAAGCGAGCATTCTTAAAAATCTTTTTTTCTTCAGTATCTTTCTGTCGTGCTTCTATACGTAATGATGCTTGGGCAGCTATTACTGAAAAATCTGATGATGATATTTCAGATTGATTTGAGTCTAAAATCATTTTAGGATCACTAATAGGCAATTCAGGTCTTATAGTCCCTCTTATATCAAATCCTCCAGAAGCTATATCTGGATTTTCTTGAATTGAATTTGTGAGATTAATTAAAATAGCAAAAATCATCATAGTAAAAATTACCAATGAAAACATTGCTAAAGTTAAACCTGTCCTTAATCTTGCAGCCATAGGATATGCGATTGCCATTTTAACTACTGGTTTCAAATTTTTCCAAGGTTCAATAATTTTTGATACTAACCAAACAATAATTTCTGCGTTGTGCATAATGATCCACACTGAAGCAGCTACTAGCGAAACACCTGAAAGTATAAACATTTCAGGTCCACCTTCGAGTTCTCCAGTAAGATTATCTAAAGCATCAAACGGCAAACTAAAAAATATCAATAGAATAATTCCGATTAATGTCATAGATATTCTTTTTTGTAATTCTTCTCTAAAACCTTTAATTCTTAAGATTGCTCTAATAAAAAATCCTATGGATAAAGTTGTAATAATTACTCCTAAAGTTAAGATTGCTGCACTATCATATGCTAATCCATCTATCCCCTTTTCTGGATCTAATCCTAAAATCATAAATAATACCCCTATTGGCAAAATAGGCCATCCTGATATGAACCAAGGTTGGAAAAATTTGAAAATTTTCCAGAAAATTATAATAATCCAAGGAAGAATAAAAAATAAAGTTATCAATTGAAAAATCCTTATAAAAACACCTTGACCTGATCTCCATATTTTCCAAGTATCGTAACCAAAAGTTATGGGGCCAAATAACCATTTGAAAAGTATTAATGCACGCTTTTTGGTCGATAAATTTTCTTCACTTACAAATTCTTCACTTAATCCTCTTATCGCAACAACTATATTCAATTTACTAACTCTGTAAGCTGAAAGAAAAACTGTTAATGCAGTGAGTACAAAGCCAGCAGAAAAAGCAATTATGATTGACTGTAAGGTTACTGAAAAATAAAAAAATATTTCATCATTTTCAGCAAATGCTCTGATCATAAGCTGCATCAAAATTACACTAGATAACAAACCTAAAAGCGTACCTACAATAGAAGCTCCAAAAGAATATACTAACCCTTCATAGGTAAACATTTGTATTAGATGTCTACGTTTTGTACCTATAGCCCTAGCTATACCCATCTCAGTGGTTCGAGAAGATGCGAGCATAACGAAAATAAGAAATATAAGTAACAAACCAACTATTATAGAAAAAGACCCAAAAATTGTGAAAAAAATTACTATCCCAGAAGCTATAGTTTCAGCAAATTCTATCGAACTATTCTTTATATCTTGAACCTCTAATTCTTCTAATTCTGATAATTGAATATAAAGTGAATTTTTTAGATCATCATTTAGAACTTCCAAAATAATAGAAATTATGAATGTATCTGTTATAGAAATTTTAAAATCATCTGTTACATAACCTATATTTAATGAATCAATTAGCTTTGATAATTTTATATAGGTAGATGAATCAGAATTTGATTCTCGAGATACTAATTCATCATTTAATTTTATTATTATTTCGGGCGAATTAATAAGTTTATATATTTCTTCTGAAGCTTTTTGATTCGTAAAAATTAATTGAAGTTTTTCTGATACTTCTTTTGATGATTTTTCATCAAGAGAGTAAATGTCGTATACAACATCACCTGCAATAGAAATTTCTATAAGATTATATTCTGATCCTCTTTGAAACAACTTTTGAGCTATAGTAATAGGTATGAGAGCAGACGATGGTGTAGATTCCTCTCCACCTGCCAAACCAATAGCTTCTACTATCTCTACCACAATATGATTAGTTCTCCCTATCGGAGAAACTATAGTTAATTCATCCCCAATTTTTAGATCTAATTTATCTGAAAGAGATTTATTAATTATTGTCTCATTATCATCTAAATCAGTAATTTCAAATTTTGATTTTTTATATTCAGGCGTAAATATATTATTAGTGAAACCATCAAGAGAATCTAATTTCAATCCTACAATAACTACTTCTGATATTGTCTTTTCATTAGATTCATTTAGTATAGGTAATTTTTTTCTTAGTAAAGGTAATATCCCATCAACTCTAGGATCATTGTTCAATTCTCTCTCAACTCTATCGAGTACTGCATCGTCAAGATAATCATCCCCAAAACGAGAAAACACTGGTGAAGACAGTCTTATATCAGTCTCTCCCAAAGCCCTGAAGGCTCCAATACGTATAGCACTGTTTATAGAATCTCCTATAGATAAGGCCGACATAATAATAGTAGTACTTAGCATTAACCCTACTATAATAAGAATAGTCTGTGACTTCCTTCTAGGTATATTCCTAAGAGCCATTTTTAGTAAGACACGGTTTCTCAAGGCTAGAAGTAATGTAAATAATGATATTATTACCATCAAACTTGCAAGTGAGATGGCTAAATGATTCATTTCAATCCCAAATAATTTTTCCATTAAATTTCAAAAAAAATCATATCATTTCCCATCATCTACTATTTCACCATCACTCATTCTGAGAATCCTATTAGTTTGTGAACCTATATCTTCAGAATGAGTAACTAAAACAAAAGTTTGTTGTTGTTCATGATTTAATTTTTTTATT
>CAZBHC010000021.1:0-45598 GCA_964491775.1 uncultured Dehalococcoidales bacterium
TGGTCCTGCTAGATTAATTGTTCCTCATCTATATTTTTGGAAATCACCAAAATGGATTAAATCTATTAATTTTATTGATACAGACAAACCGGGTTTTTGGGAAGGATATGGATATCATATGTATGGAGACCCATGGAAAGAACAAAGATATTATAACGATTAGTTCAAATATATAAATGGATTGGAAACTAGGAAAAGTACAAAATATAATCAGAATTAATTCTAGAGTCAAAGTGTTTAGGATTTCTCCATATATAAAACCGAAAAAAATTATTCCAGGACAACACTACGATATACGATTAACAGCAGAAGACGGTTACCAAGCCCAAAGAAGTTATTCTGTAAGTTCTTCTCCGCTAAATTCAAACATTATTGAATTCACTATTTGTAAATCTGAAGATGGAGAAGTTTCAGAATATTTACATGAAAATATCAGAATTGGTGACCAGATTGAAATAAAAGGTCCAATAGGTAATTATTTTAATTGGGTTTCAGAAAGTCATGATAATATAGTTTTTTTTGCAGGAGGGACTGGAATTTCCCCATTTATGTCGATGATAAGAGATAAAAGAGAAAAAAAAGAGAAAAGTAAATTTACATTAGTTTATTCTACTCGAAAAATCACAGACATACTTTTCAAAGATGAATTAAAAGAATATGAGGCATCAGATCCATTTTTTGAAATGATAATTAATTTAACTAGAGAAGATAAACAAAATTGGGATGGCAAAATTGGAAGATTATCTAAAAAAGATATAGGAAAAATTGTAAAAATTTCATCGAATAATTGTCTATATTTCGTATGCGGACCAACTAATTTTGTAGAAAATATTTCAAATACCATTTTAGATTTAGGTATAAAATATGAACTAATCAAAACCGAGAGATTTGGATAAAATTAATCAGGATATTCCAAAACCGGTATACACACAAAATCTGTTTTTAAGGTATTTTTGAAAACTTTCACAGGAGGATATAAATTAGCTCTTCTTACAGGTTTATCTAAAGTATCAATAATTTTTTTTGGCAAAGGTAAAACTACATTTTGTGAGCCAGCAATAATGCCACTAGGGTCATGCACAAGATTTGGACCTCCTTCAGCTTCCACTAGCCAAAATTCTTCTCCATTTGTTTCATAATCATTAACACTCCAAATTAAATTTCCAGATGCTACAGTTAATAACCAATCGTACATAGTTTGGTTATCAGGCCATACTACATAGGGAACTTTATTTTCATCTAACTGAATATACCCTCCAGCACTGACTACAATATTAGCTCTTTCTAAATCTCCAATACCATAAGGTTTGAACCAAAGATCTGTTTTACCTTCTGGTGCACCACATTCCTGAAGTTCAGTTTTTACTATTTCTACTATTTCAGAGTCTTTGAGATTATCAGTACAAGCAACAAAAAATATAGACATTACAGAAAAGATAAATAAAAAAAATTTAGCTTTCATTATTTACCTCCAAATCTAGGTTTTCTCTTTTCCATAAACGCTCTACGACCTTCCATATAATCTTCACTAGAAAAACACTCTTCGACTAATTTATTGACTTTTTCTAAATTGCTCTTTTGATGTGTTTTTAGACCTTCATTTACAGATACTTTTACTGATCTAATTGTTAGGGGTGCGTTCTCCACTATATTATTAGTTAAATTATCTATATATATATCTAATTCATCATTTTTTACAACGTCATTCACTAATCCCATTTTCAAAGCCTCATTTGAGGTGAATTTTCTGCCAGTAAAAAATATTTCTTTAGTATAAGAAGGACCTACTAAATCCATTAGTTGTTTAATTCCTGAAAATTTATAACCAACCCCAAGTTTTGCTGCAGGAACAGCAAATAAACCATTTTGCGAGGTTATTCTAATATCAGAACATAATGATAAAGCTAAACCACCGCCAATACAAAATCCGTTTATCATAGAAATTAATGGTTTCTCTAAGTTTATTAAAGAATTGCTTGCGTTTTCTGTAGCTTTTTCATAAATTTCAACTTGTTTTTTTGTGTTTCTTTTATCTTCAAATTCTGAAATATCTGCACCAGAAACAAATGCTTTGTTACCTGCACCTCGCATGACCACAACTCTAACTTTATTATTAGATTCAAAAAAATTTACTATCTTCGGTATAGATTGCCACATATCAAAAGATACTGCATTTCTCTTTTCAGGTTGATTAAAAATCATCCAACCTACACCATTTTTCACCTTAACTTTCATTTTGTCAGTATGTAATTTTAGTTCTCTCATATATAAATCTATATAACGTTATTTGAACGTAATTCCTCAATCTCTTTTTTTGAGTAACCCAATTCCTTTAATATTTCATTAGTATGTTCACCTTGCTCAGGAGCAGGTGTTCTTATAGATGATTTGGTTCGACTCAGTTTAATAGCTTGACCTAATAAATCAAATTTTCCTAATCTTTTATGTTCAATCTTAGAAGACATGTTAAGTTCCTTCACTTGAGGATCAGAAAAAAGTTCATCCATAGAATAAATTGGTCCTGCAGGACAACCTAAGTCATTCAGTTTTTTAATCCAAAATTCACTACTATTTTTTGAGGTGATTTTTGATATTTCTGTGTTCATTTCTTTCTTATTTTTTAATCTTAACTCAGAAGAATTAAACCTTTTATCATAAATAAGATTTTCAGCATCCAAGGCTTTACAAAGTCTTTCGTAAATAACTTCTCCAGCTATAGCTAAATTAATAAAACCATCTGAGGTTGGAAATACCCCTGTAGGAATAGTAGTTGGATGGTCATTCCCAGTAGAAACAGGTATTTCTTTATCTTTTAAATATCTTGCAGCCTGAAAATCTAACATTTGGATCTGTGACTCTAATAAAGATGTAGTAACCCACTGTCCTTTACCAGAAATTTCTCGTTCTAATAAAGCTAATAGAATACCTTGAGCACAAAAAATACCTGCACACAAATCTGCAATAGGAATTCCTACACGCATAGGACCATTTCCTGGCTTGCCAGTAATAGACATCAATCCTCCCATCCCTTGCGCAATTTGATCAAACCCTGGCCTATTAGAATATGGTCCAGTCTGACCAAAACCGGAAATACTTGCCAAAATTATTTTAGGATTTATTTTTGATAATATTTCATAGTCAATACCTAATCTAAATTTAACATTAGGTCTATAATTTTCTACAACTACATCAGATTTTTCAACTAGCTTATAAAAAATTTCTTTTCCGCTAGAAGATTTCAAATCAATATTAATAGATCTTTTATTCCTATGTAAATTTTGAAAATCAAAACCATCTCTATCTCCACCTAAAGCTTCTTTTCCATCTGGAGGAGCTTCAATCTTTATAACTTTAGCCCCCCAATCTGAAAGCTGCTTTACAGAAGTTGGACCTGATCTTACGCGGGTCAAATCAATTATTTTATAATTAGAAAGAGGCATTTTTTAAGCATTAATAGATTTTTTTACTTCGTCTACCTTTAAAAATACTGAAAAATTTATCTTGATATTCATCAAAAACATCCCAATTTTCAAGTTCATCATGCAATATTGTTGGATCTAAATTACCTTCTTTTACCTTATGAAACATTTCTTCAATCCTAATACGTGCGTCTTGTGGAATACCTTTTTGCATACCTAATCTACCAGAACTCTTAAACTGCTCAGCATTGTCAGGTGCTGATTGATTAGTCCAGTCAAAAATAAATTTCATCAGAGATACATCCCAAAGCTCATCTACCCCTAATATTACTGCTTCTAAAGATTTGGAGTTCACATCAATTTCTTTGCTTATACGTTCTGCTACTAAATCAGGGCTATTATAAACAATTTCAGTTTTACTAGGTTGATTATGGTAATTGTAAAGAATACCTGGAGTGTTTGCTTGTCCTCTCCTAATTAATTCTTCTAAAAAATTTTGAGCCTGATCTCCAAATCCTACAGACCTAGACAAAAAATTTGGAGTAACAATTTTAGGGGGCTCTGCTTTAACGGTTCCTGTTCTTACTACAGCCTCCTGTTTAGTATTATTTATATCTAAAGCTTGATATAAAGGCTGTGTAACTAAATTGTAAGTAAGTGTAGTAGTTCCAAAAGTATACACGCCCTGTTTTGGAGGTTTTACAACAATAGTATTCATGAGAACTTTTAGATAATTAGGATCCATTTTTTAAATCTTTAGTAAAAATAAACAATACAATTTTATAACTTTTAAAATCCTTTGTTAACTGAAATTATTAAAAAAAATTATCTATTGAACATCCAAAATGTTACAAAGATCTTTTTTTTGATCTACAGTCAACTCCGCATAAGATAAAACACTCTTTATATTTCGTGAAGTGTAGTGATCATACAAATTATCAAGAACTTTAAAAAATTCTTCGGATGTGATCCCAATGTCATTAGGTTTATATCTAACGTTACAAGTATTAAGCATATTCTCAATATATTCAGTACCTGTACCACATGCAAATTCTACTATTACAGCTCCTAATGCAGCTAATTCACCATGTATCAAACCACCTCTATCAAGTACGCTTTCAATAGCTTGTGTCATAGAATGTCCTGCTCCAGTCATATAATCAGACTTTAGCATTCTATCATCACGTTCATGTATAGAATTCATAATGAATTTAATTGTATCGCCAGTAAATTCACCATTTTCACCTAGGGTTGAAGGAAAATTAGTAACTAAAGATTCTAGATAATTTTTTGCTGGTGTAATTAATTCTTCATCTACATCAGGAAAATCTGAGTTCTGATTTAAAAATTTCCATTCATTAAAATCAGACCACATACACAAAACATCACCAATCCCAGCTGAGTTTAGGTACCATGGAGATTTCAAAACTAAATCATAATCAACTAGAACATGTTCAAAGTCACAATAAGGCCACTCTTGAACTTTACCAATAGTACTTCTTCCTTTCCATTTAGCAAACATACCATGAATAATAGCTCCTGTAGAAACAATAGATGGAACTAAACGTAAAGGTAATTTTTTACGAAGAGCAACATATTTGGACGCATCTAATGCTGTACCTCCACCTACTCCGACGACAAGTTCAGCATCATCAGGTAAAGAGTTAGTAACCTGTTCTAGATGATCCCAATCAAGCATATTTACTACGCCAATTCCAGAAGGATTAACACTACTAAAATCATTAAAATCTTTTCCGGATGTTTTTGTAGTTACTACAATATAGTTAGGCCATTTATTACTTTCATTTTTTATTAAATCTTTACCATATTTAATTTCCACATCTCTAGCGGGTCTAAAATTATTACCATTTGTCCAACTTCTGCCTAATTTACTCAATTTATTATCCTTTATTCATAAAATTAAATTTGCCTTAATCTTGGATCATAATAATCTCTAAGCCAATCACCAAGAAAATTAAAAGCAAAAACTGTTAAAAAAATAGCCATTCCTGGCATAACAGCTATCCACCAAGCATTAGAAATAAATTCTCTACCATCTGCAACCATACTACCCCATGCAGGTTGAGGTGCAGGAATACCTATACCAAGATAACTTAGTACAGATTCAGTAAGAATTAAACTTCCAACTTGTAATGTCCCCAATACTATCACAATATTTATCAGACCTGGGAGAATATGTCTGAAACCTATCCTAAAAGGAGTAGCACCTGCTATACGGGCAGCAGAAACATAATCAGTATCTTTTAGTTGCAAAGTTAAACCTCTTGTTTGTCTAGCAAATGGAGGCCAACTAAATATAGTTAATAATATTAAGAGTAAAGATAAGCTTGTGCCAAATACAACTGCGGCTACCAATGCTACCAAAAGAAAAGGAATAGCATATGTCATATCAACTAGCCTCATTATTAATTCATCCCAAAAACCACCTTTGTATCCAGCTATAATTCCTAATAGAGTACCTAATGCTCCACCTGTAATTAAAACAGTCCCTGCAACAATAAGCGAAATTCTAGATCCATGGATTATTCTACTTAGCAAGTCTCTACCTATAAAATCTCCTCCTAATAAATAATCTGTTGAACCTCCATCAAGCCAAACAGGTGGTTGTTTTATTTTAGAAAGATCAGAATATAAAGGATCATTAGGAGAAATTAATTCAGAAAACGATGCAATAGTCACTAATAAAAATATTATCAACCCTGGAAGTAATGGGTATTTCCTAATAATCGTATATGTTTTATTTAAAATCTTCATTGTTTGTTATATATTCGTATCCTAGGATCTATTGCTGCATATAAAAGATCCGAAATCAAGCTACTTAATAAGAAAATCCCTGAAAAAACAACAGTAAGACCTGTTACTAAAGGAAAATCATTATTTCTAGTGGCGTCAACTATTAATCGGCCTAATCCTGGCCATGCAAAAACTGTTTCAACAACAACAGTACCTGTAATGAAAGAAGCAAATAGAATAGCTGCCACAGTCAATGGTGCAATAAGAGCATTTCTTAAAGCATGTTTCAATATTATTTTAACATGCCCCACACCTTTTGCTCTTGCCAATTTAATATATTCACTATCTAAAACTTCCAACAATGCAGATCTTGTGATTCTAGCTATTCCAGCTGATGCAAGCCAAGCCAAAGTTGTAACAGGTAAAATGAAATTTCTCCAATCTCCCTGTCTAGATGTAGGAACCCAATCTAAATTAACTGCAAAAATATAAATAAGCATAATCGCTATCCAAAAAGGAGGGGCAGCCTGTCCTATTAGGGCAAAGCCACGTATAAATATATCAAAAAAGTTACCTCTATTTATAGCTGATAATATACCCAATGAAAGCCCTAGTAAAATAGCAAATATATATGAAATAGAGGATAATTTCAAAGTAGCAGGAGCCCGTTCTATAATCACATCCATTGAATTTCTTTTATGCCACACAGAATCTCCAAAATCTCCTCTTACTGCTTTACTCGCCCAGATTACATATTGAATAACAAAAGGTTTATCCAAACCCAACTCTTTACCTCTAGCATCCCATACTTCCTGTGACCATCTGCTTCCTGGAGTTAGGTACAACATCCTTGGATCACCAGACATCCTTGAAAGCCCAAAAACAATAAATGAAACAGCAATCATCACTATAATCATATAAAAAACTCTAGTAACCAAAAACCGTAACATATTTTAAGACCTTTATAATCTACATATTAAATAAACCTTGACCGTAAGTTTACACCTACGGTCAAGATTAACTAATTCCAATACTAGTATTTATTTCAATACAATTGACTCAGGTCTATTTGGAAGAACATCCTGAGCGTTATAAGGATCCCAACTAGCTATATCAGGACTTACAACGAATAAAGTTGCAGGAGCCTGAAACATAGGAACAAATAACATCTGATGAGATAAATAGTCTTGAATCTCTAAATTATTACTTATTCTAGTTTGTAGATCCGATTCAGTAGCGTTAGAAAGACCTAGATCACAATATTTCTGTTCCATAGTGAAACCTACTATGTGACCACCTGCAGGACATATATATCGAGCAGACGTAGCTCCTGGTATCCAGTTAATACCATGAGTGAAAGGAACGTTAATAGTTTTATCAACTGTCTGCGGTCTTCTTACTGCATATTCAGTTTGATCGATAGTACCTTGCATACCTAATTCCTGTCTCCACATTTCTACTACAGCTTGGGCAGCAGAAACGGTTCCAGGAGCAAAGTTTGCTGGAATCCAAATTTCATAATCAAAACCATCGGCATACCCTGCATCAGCCATATATTGACGTGCTGTATCAGGATCATAAGGTATCACCCAGTCATCTTTATGAGATGGATCATCTGGTAAAACGTTCTGCCAAGCATGTATCACTCTACCTCTACCTTCAAGTATATTTTCAATTATGGATTCTTTGTCGATTGTCATTGCCATAGCCCATCTTACTAAACGAGCATTTTCCATAGAATCAGCATCATCGACATCACCAACCCAAGGATATCCTTTACTTAGTGCTTCATCATAACCTGGCCTAGGCATTGAACCACCTTCACAATCACTACAATCAGTACTCCAATAGTTTCCTGCCATTTGGAATCCTTGAGGTCTGGCTATTCCAATCTCTTGGATAGAACCACCAATAGCATCTACAGTATCACCTATAATTTGAGGAGATAGTTGAGCAATATGAACTTCACCTGCTCTGAGGGCAGCTTCACGAGTTGCTTCTTCAGGCATATGAACTACCTTTATCTCTCTGACTGAAGCATCAGTACCAGACCAATGACCTTTAACAGCTTCTAAGGTAACACTATCATCACCTTTCCATTCAACAGCTCTATAACGTCCAGAACCTATTGGTGTCTTAGCGTATTCTTCTTGACCTAATTCCGAATAAGCTTCTTGATTAACTATGACAATACCATTAAAACTGGCATTACCTTGCAACCATGACCATGTAGGATCAAACCCACCAGATTCTATATGCTGAACAACCTCATTAGGACCAGAAACACTGAAACCAGCTTTCATTTCAGGACCAATTTCTTCAGCTCCATTATTTACAGAATCTAGAGCAAAAGCTTGATTATAAGACCAAGCAACATCATTAGCATCTACATAACCCCAATCACCCCCGTTTGAATGCCAAGGTATATCATCTCTAATTGTAAATGTGATAGTAGAAAAATCTTCATTAAATTTCCATGCAGAAGCTATACCACCATCAGTCGGACTATATCCTGTATGATCTTGAGGTGGTGGAGCTGGAGGAGGTACATGTGGCGCCCTAACTAAAGTCTCATAAACTGAAAAGTCTTTACCTATACCACCAGAAGCTCTAATATCTCTTCTAGGATCCTGAATAAGTGGAGGAACTTCATTTAAAGCTACAACGACTGAACCTGAACCTGTCGGTTCCGTAATTTCACCGGCCATTTCGGGCGTAGCTACAACAATTTTTTCCACTTCAACGGGAACTTCTTTTATTACTTCAACTTCCTTTATTACTTCAATAGTTTCAGCTTCTCCACAAGAAGCAATTATAGATACTGAAAATAAAGAAAGTAATAAAAAAGATAGATATCTAAATTTCTTAAACATCATAATAATTACTCCTTATTAACATAATGCTTGAATTTAAATAAATTAATAAATTTAAAAACAAACATACAATGATCCCAATGATAAAGATATAAAAAATTATGTCAATGACACGAGAAAGAAACGAAGAAAAAAATATACAATTTGGTGGGCCCTGCTGGACTCGAACCAGCGACCACTCGATTATGAGTCGAGCGCTCTAACCAACTGAGCTAAGGGCCCATAAAATATAAAAGTCAGAAGAAATTAAGCCGTATATCATGAATAAACTTCAAATTTTAAATTATTTAAGCAATATTGAATATACAATTAATTCCAAGAATATAGAATATAACTATACTTATTATATTAAAAAATTATGAAAATTACCGATATAAAATTCAAAATGTATAAATGGCCCAGGCCAAAACCTATAACAAATGGACTTTATACCTACACTCACAATTTATTAAGTATAGTTGTAATTGAAACTGACAATCCCGAAATTACAGGAATAGGAATATCTGGAAATTTGGAAGTTTCACCTAGTGTTGGTGAATCTATTTGTGAACATTTTAAGAAATTCTTAATTGGCATTGACCCTCTTGATAACGAGAGAATTTGGAGTGAAATGTGGAGGCCAAAATTAGTAGGTAGAAGAGGTATAACTACTAGAATAATTTCTGGAATTGATATTGCATTATGGGATATCAAAGCTAAATTAGCTAAAATTCCTCTATATAAGTTGCTAGGAGGATTTTCTAATAAAGTAGATACTTACATTGCTGGAGGGTATTACGAAGAAGGCAAAGGACTGAACGAGTTATATGAAGAAATGATTGAAAACGTTAAACTTGGTGCAAAAGCAGTCAAAATAAAGGTGGGTGCGGTACCGATCAATCAAGATATAGAAAGAGTAAAAATTTGTAGAGAAGCAATAGGTCCAGATATAAAGCTCATGTTAGATGCTAATAATGCTTATAAACATTATGAAGCAATTGAATTTGCAAGAAAAGCAGAAAAATATGATATCTTTTGGTTTGAAGAACCTGTAGAACCTGATGATTATATTGGACAAAGAGAGATTACTAGGTCTACTTCTATTCCAATTGCAGCTGGAGAAAATGAATATACTCGATATGGTTTTAGGGATTTAATAAATCACCGAGCAGTGGATATATTACAGCCTGATGCTTTAATTATGGGTGGTATAACAGAGTTTATGAAAGTCGTTGCTCTTGCACAATCAAATGATCTTGATATAGCTCCTCATGGTGCCCAAGAAGTACATATTCATTTAGTTTCTGCTATTTCAAACGGACTAATATTAGAATACTACCGAGATACTGTTAATCCAATGCACGGCAAAATTTGGGAAAATGAACTTGAAATCAAGGATGGACAAGTATTTGCACCAGATAGGCCCGGTATTGGTTTAGAACCAAAATGGGATACACTTGAACCTTACTCAATAAAATAATAAAAATGGAATCAGTATATAAACAAGCTAAAAGAGAATTGCAATCTAACAAACCTATGGTCTTAACCACTGTAGTTAGAACTTCTGGATCTACACCTCAAAAATCTGGGGCAAGATTGCTTGTTAGAGATAATGGATCAGCAGTAGGAACTTTAGGTGGAGGTTGTGTAGAAGGAGATATTTGGTTTGCATCAAGTGAAATTCTAAAACAAGGTTTACCTTCAGAACTAAAGAGCTACGAATTAAATGAAGATTTAGCGGCACAGGACGGTCTCGTTTGTGGTGGAACTATGTATTTTTTGATTGATCCTATAAGAGAAAAAAATCCTCTTGTTGAAAAAATAATTAATGAAGTTGTAGATGCTTATGACGGAGGAAAACCTGTTGCATTAGCGCACTTAATAAAATCAAAAGAAAAAAATGAAGTGACAGGAAATTCAATTCTTATTAGAGAAAACGGAAGTACACTAGGATCATTAGGATCGGAATTTTTAGATAAAGATGCAGCATCTAAGGCTAGGTCTCTTTTGGCTCTAGGTAAAAATGAATACATTAAGATTGGTGAAAGAGAATATTACATTGAAGCATACACAACTCAACCTAATTTAGTTTTAGTAGGTGGTGGGCATATATCACATGCAATAGCTCCGATTGCTAAATCTTTAGGTTTCAGGATATTTGTTATTGATGATAGGAAAGAATTTTCAAATAATAAAAGATTCCCAGAAGCAGAGAAAACTTTAGTTTCAGAATATAATAATGGTATTAAAAAACTTGTACCTAATGCAAATACATTCATAGTTGTTGCAACTAGAGGACATCGACATGATGATGATGCTGTAGCAGCTGCATTGCATACAAAAGCGAGTTACATAGGATTAGTAGGTTCTAAAAGAAAAGCTGTACTGATTTTTGAAAAACTTATCTCTAGAGGTTTCACTGAAAAACAAATAAAAGATATAAAATCTCCAATAGGTATTGATATTGGAGCTCGAACGCCTGAAGAAATTGCAATTTCTATAATTTCTGAAATACTATCATTTAGATTAGGTGGAACGGGAAATTCAATGAAACTAGAATCCAAAATAACTAATAAAGCTATATCTAAAGGTAAGACTTCTAAAATAGCTAAAACTAACTAAAGTATAAGACATATTTGTATTCATTAAAAAAAAAAGTAGAAGGTATCATTTTATCTGGAGGATATTCAGAAAGGATGGGATATCCAAAATCTTTATTAGAATGGGATAAAAAAACATTACTTGAATATCAAATTAATTCTTTAATTACAGGTGGATGTGATGGTGTTTTGGTTATAACAGGTAAACATCATAAAGAAATAACTAAAGGCATAAATTTAAATAATAAATCTAAGATAATTTTTAACGAAAATTATCATGAAGGCAAAAGTACTTCTATAAAAAAGGGAATCGAGAACTTATCTAAAGATATATATTCATTTATCATTCTTGCTGTAGACCAACCTAGACCTTCTTGGGTAATTTCTAAAATGTTGAGATCTCATATATATTTTGATTCACTAATTAGTTCACCTGTTTCTAATAACCACGGTGGGCACCCTTTGATTTTCAATCATAAATTAATAGAAGAAATTAAAAATATTGACGAAAAAACTTTAGGTTTACGTAAAATATTTCTCAATAATAAAAATGAAATCAAAAAGGTGAAATTTAATTCAAATATAGTAAATATAGATATAAATGATAGGAAAAACTATTTATATGCATTGTCATATTTCAGAAATATTTCAAAATAATATAATCAAATAATTGAATGAATAAAATCACCGAAAGTCAAATTAAATCACATTACTATGCTGTAAATAGTATTGATGAAATTTCTGAAGAAGTATTTTTATTCTTAAATGAAAATATCAGATGGGCAATAACCGAACACGACTTATCTGAATTTATAAAAGGATTATTTTATAAATATAAGTTAAAAACAAATTACAATCCAATAGTTAAATTTCAAAGTCATCCGTCCATTACGCAAAATGACACATCCATAGATCCAAAATACATAATTATACGTAGAGAAGGTTTGTTGAAAATAAATATATATGCAAAGAAAAATGACAAAAACTATAAAAAAAATATGTATGCTAATTCATATTTCAACATTGGATTAGGAAATACTTTTCCAAATTATTCCATACTAGTAAATTTAATTCCAAGCATACAAAATTATTATAAAAAAAATTTGTTATCCAAAACTAAAAATGATATCTTTTATGGTAATGAAATCAAAAAACTTCTGGATAATTTTAGCTCAAAATACAAAATTAAATTCAATATAACTATTTCTAACTTTGGTAGTGAAATTTTTTCATTAATAGATACTAAAATTCCAAATACAGAAGGTTTTATTATTTCTACTAAAATACAAATCATTAATCCAAATGAAATTAATAAAGCTGACATAAAAACCGAATTTAATACAAATATCTTATTCACTGATTACGAAAATATATTATCTTCACCAAAAGTAGAAATTAAATTATTAGATACTTCAAGATAAAATTTATTCCTTCTCCCAAAAATGATTAATCGGACCATTTCCTTTGCCGACTGGGTAAGAATCTTTTATACCATTCCATACATACTTTTTGGATAAATCTATCGATGATATTAAGCTGTTTTTTTGAGCTAAATATGATGCTAAAGCTGATGATAATGAACAGCCAGTTCCATGTGTATTTGATGATTTAATCCTCTCCAAACTAAACTTATGAAATTTATTCCCATCATATAAAATATCCTCTGAAATATTATCTTTTAATTGATGACCACCCTTAATTAATACATTTTTCACACCAAAATCAAAGATTTTTTTTGCAGCTAAAATAATAGAATCAGAACTATTAATTTCTATTCCAGTCAAATACTCAGCTTCAGGAATATTTGGAGTAGCTATGTATGATATAGGTAACAATTTTCTTATATAACTATCTATGGCTTCATCTTTCAGTAATTTATCACCTGTTGAAGAAACCATTACTGGATCTACGACTAAAAATTTCCATGAATAAGATTTAGCTTTTTCTGCAACAAGTGATATTATTTCATTTGAAAATAACATACCTGTCTTTACAGATATAGGTTCTATATCTTTACATACTGAATCAATTTGGTCCTCTATTATATTTAAATCTATTTCCTGTATCGACTTAACCCCAAGCGTATTTTGTGCTGTGACTGCAGTTATTACGGAAGTACCATAACTACCTGTTGCCGCAAAAGTTTTTAAATCAGCTTGAATACCAGCCCCTCCTCCTGAATCTGAACCAGCTACTGTTAGAACATTTGGAATTTTATTAGAAATCAATTACTAATTACCTCATTTATGTAATTAATTATATTCATTAGTAATATACTATTTTTACTTATCACATTACTTATATAAGAAAGTCATAAATTTGAAAGAAATTAAAGCTATTTTATTTGATGTTTTTGGAACTGTTGTAGATTGGCGTAAATCTATTGCGAATGAGGCTTTAAATATCGGCAAAAAATATAATATTGAAGCTAATTGGGGACAATTTGCTGATGAATGGCGTGAAGCATATCATGATCAGATGAAAGCAGTTAATTCTGGTGAAAGAAAGTGGATTAATGTAGATCAAATACATTTTGAAAGATTAGAATTTCTTCTTCAAAAATATAATTTCCCAAAAATTAATTATGAAGAAAAATTAAAACTTAACAAGGCTTGGCATAGATTAAGCCCTTGGTCAGATAGTGTAATAGGTCTAAAAAGATTAAAAACTAAATATATCATCGCTCCACTATCCAACGGTAATATTTCTTTACTAACAAATATGGGAAAGCATGCTAATCTACCATGGGATGCAATACTCTCAGCTGAAATTTCAAAAAAATATAAACCTGACATACAAGTCTATCAAGATGCAGCAAGAATATTAGGAAATGATTTAGAAGAAACATTGATGGTTGCAGCACATAAGTTTGACTTATTGGGCGCATTAGAGGCTGGTCTAAGAGTTGCTATGGTTACTAGACCTGATGAATTTGGTGATAATAAAAAAGCTGATATAGAAAATGATAAAAGATGGGAATTTTATTGTAGAGACTTTAATCAGCTTGCAGATGAATTAAATTGTGACTAAATTATGACTATGGAATGGAAATTTGAAAATGCAGCACCAGTAATCGGTTCTATAACTGAAGGAAATTGCTGGAATGGGAAATATTTACTATATTCAAACATCAGTATGAATAGAATTTTGAAATATGATCCTAGTTCTAAATTAGTGAGTGTATATTGTGAAAATACTGAAGGGATAAATGGCCTTAATTATGATTCTAAGGGAAATTTATTTGGTTGTTCAGGTGATGGAAGAAAAATAGTATCTATAGATGAAAAAGGTCAAATACATACAATTGTTGATCGTTTAGATGGATTAAGATTGAATGGACCTAATGACCTAGCTATCACTCCAGATGGAACTATATATTTTTCAGATCGTATCGAAGATATTACACCTGAAATGGGGATTGATCACTCATCAATAATTTCAGTCAAAAAAATAAATGATCGATATGAATCTGTTAGAAGAACATTTGATACCACAATGCCTAATGGACTACTTTTTTCAAAAGATTACAAATCTTTATACGTTGCACAAAGTGATTACAGGGCTAGTGAAAAAAGAGAACTTCGAAAATATCCTGTTAATGAAGATGGATCGCTAGGCAGTTATGAAGTATTACATGATTTTGGACCTCATAGAGGAATTGACGGGATGACTCTTACAGATGATGGGCTTATAGTCGCATGCACAGGATGGGAAGTTTCTGGGCCAGGAGGAATGATAACTATTTTTGAGGATTCCGGACAAATTATTGAAACACATCCTACACCAGCATTAAGACCCACAAACTGTACATTCGTTAATCAAGATCTATACATTAGTTCCATTGAAGGTCATTTATTAGTAGTCAAAAACACAGGATTAAATGGATATCTTTTATATCCGAATAAAAGAGGAGTCTAACATTGGAAGAAAACTGGAATTGGAAAATTATCAGTGAACATAAATCATTAACAGAAGGTCCTTTATGGATTGGTAATGGTCTAATTTATAATGAATGTTACGAAAGCAAAACTTTCTTTTGGGATCCAAAAACTATGAAATCCTCCTTATGGAGAAATAAAACTGGAGGAGCCAATGGAATGGCTTTTAATAGATCAGGAGAAATATTTGTTTGCGAGGGAGAAAATCATAGGGTTGTTAAAATAAATAAAGAAGACCCAAATAATCATCCTACAATATTAACTAATAATCAAAATATTTCATCTTTAAACATGCCTAATGATTTAGCAATTGACTCTTCGAATAGAATATATTTTTCAGATCCTAATTATAGTGAAAATCCTAATACTAGAGATAATGAATCTGTTTATATGATTGAAAGTAATTTTGGAGGTTTTAATCAAGTCACACAAGTAACGTATGATACTAAGCGTCCCAACGGCGTTTTACTATCTATAGATCAAAAAACATTATTTATTGCAGAATCTCCAATAAAAAAATCTATACCCAGACAACTTAGGGGTTATCCGATAAATTCAGATGGCACTCTAGGAGATTATTATATTCTTCATGATTTTGGACCTCATAGAGGAATAGATGGTATGACATTAACTGATAATGGAAATATTTTAGCTACAGCTGGCTCTAAATCTTCCGGTCCAGGTCCTATGATTTATGAATTCAATAAAAACGGACGTGTTATTAGATCTCACCCTTGCCCTTCAGATGAGCCAACAAATTGTTCTTTTGGAGGAGAAAATAACGATCTACTCTTTGTAACTTTTGCAACTGGAAAAGTTTACATAATAGAAAATACTAATCTTAAGGGTAATTCATCTTATCCTCTATAAATTTCCCTCAAATCAGTCTAAAAATACATTAGAAAAACTCGTGTCCGTATTCATATCAGCAGGAATTAATTTTCTAGATTTCATCCATTCAGAAAATTCATTCCACCTAGTTTCATCTATTCTGCCAAATTCTGGATTTTGATTGTTTTGCCAAATCGGAACCAATAATTCTATCCCTTTTGATTCTATTTCTTCATCAATAGTAGGAGGATTCATTACAATTAAGTTTCTCAAAGCATCTTCACTGTCTTCGATAGCAGAAGTATATCCAGCACTTATAGAATTGACCATTCGTTTAACATAATTAGGGTCATCTTCTAATGTTTTTTCAGAAGTTACAAGAATTAACTCATAATAAGGAGGTACTCCCCATTCATTTGGCATAATTACTTCAATATCATAACCTTCTTCCTCCATGATTATGGATTCATGTGTCCAATATGCCCCTATAATTGCATCTACTTCACCACTCATTAAAGCAGGAGCTAGAGACCATCCTACATCTACTAGTTCTACATCTACAATTGACAAACCATCAGATTCGAGCATAGTAGCGAGCATAGATCTATTCCAATCTATACCGGGATAACCGATCTTTTTAGAAGCTAAATCTTTTGGCCTAGATATCCCTGAATCCTTTAAAGTCATCAATGCATTAAGAGGTTCATTAACAATGCTTGCTACTGCTATAACAGGCACTCCTTGCGATCTTGCTAGAAGTAAATCAGGCTGGTAAAAAATACCGAAATCACTATCTTGATGACTAACTAGGGACAAAATAGTTGCAGGATCAGAAGGTGTCTCTATAATAATATTTATTTTATTATCCATAAAATGATCATATTTTACTGCAGAATATAAACCTGCATGATTGGCATTTGGATACCAATCTAAAATTAATTTTGCTATATCAAAATCAGGATCATTTGTCTCAATCTTTTCTTCAACATTTTCAGAACAAAAAGTTAATAATAATACAGAAGATAACAATATGAAATATATAAATATTTTTTTCATTTAAAACTCCAAAAGATTCTTGACAGTTATGATTTAGGATACTTTTTTAAAAAAAATTTTTCCAATAATATTGTAACCAAATACAGTAATAATGCTATAACAGATAGTGTTACTATTGCTGCAAAAATTCTTTCAGTTTTAAATTGAGGTCCAGATAATTTTATTAACCAACCCAAACCTCCACTTGATCCAATCCATTCCCCAATTACTGCTCCTATTACAGACAATACAGAAGCTACTTTTATTCCAGAAAATATTTGAGGAAGTGCGTTTGGAATATATAATTTAGTATAAATTTGCAATTTATTTGCACCCAAAGTCTTAAACATATCAACCAAAACTTTATCGCTGGACTTAAGTCCATTAAATGTTGTAATTACAACAGGAAAAAAAGTGAATAATACAATAACAATTATTTTGGAAGCAATCCCTGTTCCAAACCAAACTATAATCAATGGAGCTAAAGTAAAAATTGGAATAATCTGAGATGTTATTACAAATGGAAAAATTGCTTTATTTAATATTGATGACCAAGAAATAGCCACAGATAACGAAAAAGCTAAAAAAAGTGAAATAAATAACCCAGAAATTATTTCTAATATAGTTTTTTGTGAATGTTCAATAATTAAGCTTGTATGATTATGAAAATCAAATAAAATTACTGATGGTGCTGGCAGTAACCAATTAGGCACATCAAAAATTATTACTGAAAATTCCCAAACTAATAAAAAGAAAAAGAATAATAATATTGCAGGTAGCCAATTTTTTAGTAATTTCATATGCTATTCATTGAAACTTAAACTTTCCATAATTTTTTTACGCATTAATAAATAGTGTTTATCTACGATCATATCTTCTTCATTATGAAAATCTTTTTCAAGTATAATTTCTTGAAATTTTCCTAGAGTATTATTTTTAAAAACAATAATACGGTTTGAAAGTAAAATAGCTTCATTTATATCGTGAGTAACAAGTAAAACAGTTCTTTTATAATTGTGTAAGATTTTTTTTAGCCACTTTTGTAATGACATTCTGGTAATTGCATCAAGTGAAGCAAAAGGTTCATCTAATAATAAAAAATTGTTTTCAGTTAGCATACTTCTTAATAATGCGACTCTTTGCTTCATACCTCCAGATAATTGCCAAGGCATTTTATATATAGAATCAGATAACCCGAATTCTTCAAATAAATCCATAGCTTTAATAATTGATGTTCTCTTTCTTTCTCCTTTAATTTCTAAACCTAACAAGACATTGTCAAGAGCATTTCGCCAAGGCAGTAAAGTATCCTGCTGATGAACATAAGTAAATTTTCCTAATCTGTTTTTTTCTAGATTGTTATATAAAACTGTCCCTTGATTTGGAGTTATCAGACCAGAAATTATATTCAATAAAGTAGTTTTACCGGAGCCTGAAGGGCCAATTAATGAAACAAACTCTCCAGTATAAATATCAAGATTTAGATTTTCTAATATTATTTCTTCATCAAAATAGTAGGTCAAATTCTTTACCGATAAAGCTTTATCAGAATTTTTATACATAATGTTATATTATTTAGGCAAAATCTAATCTAGGATAATACACATAATCCCTACGCTGGTATTATCCAGATCAGGTAATTGGGTCGGTTTATAAATACCCTCTCAGCCTAAATGACTCCCCATAATTAAATAAAAAATATTTATTTCCACTTTATCAAATTATAATTTTAAAAAATATGTAAGCTTAATAATTAAATTGTATTCTTAAAATGTATCTTTTAATAAAATATTAATAATTGCAACCTGAAAAATTAACTAACATATTTAAATGTGATATTTGTGGCAATTTAATGCTTGATCTACACTGTAAATTAAAATGCGACAATTGTGGCTTTATAAGAGATTGCTCAGATCCATAAAGAATTTTGATATCTAAATATAATATTTTAATAATTATCATAATTTCTGGTTTATTTTTTTCATGTCATAAAGAAAATTATCAGGAAGAAATCACCCCGGAAGATATAATATCTAAAACCCTTCAATCTATGAAATTAAATAATAATTTTGAATTTTCATTACATCATGAAAAAGGGTTTATAGATATTGGTAATAATATTAATCTATTATCAGCTAAAGGAAGAATTACTGAAAATGGAATTTCCATTGATTCAGAATCTTCATTGGGACGTGCTTTAATTAAGACTAGTGCTATAGTAATCGGAAATAGAACATGGATCACAAACCCAATTACCCAATCTTGGATAGAAATTCCTTCAGATGAAAGTCCTCTAAATTTCATTAATTTAGATTTATTAATTTCAGAAATTTTAGGTGATATCAATGACATAACATTGAACGATCAAAATCCTGAAAGCTACTATATCTCTGCTAATTCTAATTCAAATTCTTTCACTTCTTTAGTAGGATCTGTTGTTCAAAATAAAAATGTGAATATAGAATTAGAAATCGATAAAAATTCCAATCTAATTAAAAAAGTTATAATATATGGTCAAGTTCAAAAAACTGACAAAAAAGATTTCAAAAGAATAATTAAATTCTACAGTTACGGTAAGAATAATATTTTGTCCCCACCTAAAATAGATGACTAAAAATATTCTCGAAAAATTTAAGTCCTACATATATTTATTACCATTACTTTTTGGGGTTTTTATAGCTGCAGATGACCAGACAGTAATAGTAACGATACTACCTGAATTACTGATTGATATGAACGTAGGAATTAATGAACTTAGTAAGGCATCATGGACAATTACCGCATACCTGATAGGGTATGCTGCTATGCTACCAATCATGGGTAATATTTCAGATAAATATGGATGGAAATTTACATATAATATATCTATATTGATTTTTGTAATTGGATCAATATTTGTAGTTTTAAGTGCATTTTTATCAGATATTTATATTAATCATTCAAACTTTTTTTATTGGATTTTAATAATAAGTAGGTTTATACAAGCAATAGGAGCTGGAGCTTTAATACCTATAACTATTTCAGCTTCATCAAAAGTCGCTCCTAAATTAAGTCCTCCCATTGCATTTGGTTTAGTTGGTGCAAGTGCGGAAGCAGGTGGAGTAATAGGACCTTTTTGGGGTGGTATAATTACAAATTTCGCTTCATGGGAATGGGTGTTTCTTATAAATATACCATTAGTACTAATTACTTCATATTTTATTTTCAAATGTCCATCAGGATCAAAAAATGATATTAAAAAAATAGATTTTAAAAATGGAATAATTTTCGGATTAATAATTATAACCTCTACAATAGGATTTTCTAGAATAGGAAATCCGGATTTTACTATGGTGTTTTTGTTGATTGTTGCTGTAATTTTACTAATTACTTTTATATTTAATATTAAATCAACTAAAGTTAATTTAATACCTAAAAAATTAATTAATTTTTCATATTTCTTTTGGGCTAATGTAACTCATTTCTTAATTGGTTCATCATTAATTATTGTCATGGTAACAGTACCTTTAGTTTGTGCAACTATATATTCAATGACAGCTTTAGAAAGTGGATTTGAACTTTTAAAATTCACTATATTTTTAGGTGTATTCGCTTTGATAGGTGGATTAATCACAAAAAACAATAAAGGTTATTTATGTACAATTATAGGATTACTTTTGTCTGGTAGTGGAATGTTATCAATGTCCTTATGGAATAGTAATTCCACTGAATTAATCAAATTTATATCCCTCATAGTATCAGGGTCTGGATTTGGTTTATTGGTAGCACCTATAACTGATCAAGCTATAACCAAATTAGATGAAAATATTAAAGGAAGTGCTTCATCTTTACTTACTACTTCTAGAATACTCGGAATGATAGTATGTTTAGCCATATTGACCTCTATAGGAACGTTACAATTCTATGATTTATTATTAGGTATACCTTCATTTAATGAACAAAACATACAATTCGTTGAAAAAACATTAATATCAGCACAAACAATTTTTTCTAGGTTTTTTCTATGGGGAAGTTTGATATGTTATCTTACATTGCTTCCTGCGACTATAATGCATCATCCAAAAGCTTTTAAATTTTATTAGATTTTCTTTGTGCCTCAAGTCTCTCTAAATCATACTCATTATAATCTACATATTTCATTGCATTAGCCAACAATTTATGTCCGGCTTTTTCTTTAATTAAACTATGCATTTTTTGACAGATTCTCCTATAATCAGGATGCCCTTGCCTACTAGTCCTCAGTTCTAATATGTGAAATGCTTCACGCGCATTCATCTGCATAATATATCTAAATTTAAAGGCGAACGGAACCGCATATTGAGAAACATAGCCACCATGTTTTGATTTAATTTCATCAAATAGATTCGAACATCTTGACATTGATTTTTCCCATCTATTAGTTTCATTAATCTCAGAAATAATATCGGGAGTATTGTATCCATGCTCTATCGTTAATTTTTGCCAATCTATAGTCAACATCCTATGCCTTTGAAGATCTCTAAAACTACCGTAATCCGACAGAATATCAAAACGATAAAAAGAATTTTCTAAACCTCTTCCCGGTATATGACGTCTATTTAATCTATTTCCTATAAATTTTTCCATAATATTTCTTTTTTCTTCAAGATTAAGATTTTTTACATATTTCTTTATCTGACTCTCAGAAAATGAAGTATATGGATATAAAGCTGAACTGATAATTTTATTTTCTGCTTCTTTGTCCCAATCAATTAAATCAACCTCCTCTACAGAGTCGATATTATTACCTAAAATATTACTAATATCTTCCATTGACTGTCTATTAGACCTAAAATAATCAGACCAAACAATACCTCTATCTTTCAAATCAACTCTTTTTAAAAAAGACGGAATAACTTTTCTTAATTCTTCAAGAAGCATTTTTGCATAATCTCTAACTTCAATAAGATCATGAGAATTCATACTAATTATCATTCTTTCAAATGATTGTCCAGAGGCAAAAATTCCTACGTTAGATTTAGTACTTGCTGGCAAAATACCTCTAGCTCCATCACAAGCTTTTGCTCTAATTGTAGACTTGTAAATGAATTCTGAATCATTATTTACATTGGGATATTTAGATAGTAGATAATCATATAATTTTCTTACGATAATGGAATAATCATTAAAACTTTCATTAATTACATTTTTATAATTTTTATGAGATTTTGAATTAATAATTTCTTTAGGAATAAAATAATTATAATTGTCTTGAGAATCCTTTTTATCGTAGAAAATATACCTAGTAGACTGTTCTAAATATGATGACAATCTTCCCCTTTCTAATATTTTAGTAAGAATATTAGATGACTGCTCACATGCTACATGTGCAGCACCGAGTTGTGCTACAGAATCATCTCCATATTCAGAAAAAACTCTATCATAAAGCTTTTCAGCTCTAGTCGAATCAAAATTATTTTTATCTAGTTCTGAATCAATAATATTTGAATCTTTAGAAAGAAATTCATCTAGAAATAATCTCCTTAAAGATTTATCTGATCTCGAATATCTAGCAAACAAAGCCCCCTTCACCACTTCTGGTAGATTAATTATTGCAAAAACAGGTTTGTCTACATTAGTGAAATATTTATTTAATATTGCTATTTCTTGATCACTAAAATGCTCAGTAAAATACATATCTAATATTCTATTATTTATTTTAATAGGTGCAGAGGATTCTCTAAGTTTCTTTGAATTTCTTTTAGCAAAATAGCTGCTTCAGCACCATCACCCACTCTATGATCCGCAGATAACGTAGCATTCATAATAGATCTAATGACTATTTTTCCATCGATTACTACTGGTTTATCCTTAACCGCCCCTACAGCCAAAATACCAGATTGAGGTGGAACTATTATAGCTGCAAAAACCTCTGTTCCAAACATTCCTAAATTAGAAGTTCCGAACGTACCATTACTTAATTCTTCTTGAGTAAGCGTCCCACCGTCTCCTTTAGCTCTATTGCCTATATCTTTTGATGATCGTGATATTTCTACAAGAGATAAATTTTGACATTTTTGTATCGCTGGTACTATAAGACCTTCTTGAAGAGCTATCGCAATTCCAATATTAATATCACTATTAGCTTTCAAATGATCTACAGAAAAATAAGAATTCCACTTAGGATATTCTATAAGAGAATTTACTAGAGCCTTGATAATTAAATCATTAACAGATATTTTGTCTCCATCTTTAGAAATAATATCATTGAATTGTTTCCTAAAAGACATTGCATTAGTCATATCTACTTCGTGTGTTAGATAATAATGAGGAATTTCTGTTTTAGATTTAACGGTTACCCTTGCAATAGCCTGTCTCATTTTAGATAAATCACTGTTTTTAGAATTCAAAGAAATATTTTTATTTTTCAAAGATAAACTTTCAGAAACAATTGGAGAGGAATAATTTAATATATCATTCTTAGTAATTCTTCCTCCTGGACCAGAACCAAGAATTTGAGAAATATCTATTCCTCTTTCTTTTGCTAGTCTTTTAGCCATAGGAGAGGCTTTTATTAAAGAAGAATCAGAATCTAACTTTGTGGGAGTTTGAGAATCTGATTCGTTTAAATCAACAGAATTATTCAAATCATTTTCTGGTGGATTAGTAATATTTGAAGAATCGTCAGAATGAATTGGTGTTTGTTGATCTGATTCATTGTTTATAGCAACTTCTGGTAAATCATCAGAAGGATCACCTATGAAAGCTATAAGTTCTCCCACTGGAACTTTTGTTCCAGAATCTACAATAATTTTCCTCAAGGTACCTTCAGTATAAACTTCCATTTCTACAACTGTTTTATCTGTTTCAATTTCAGCAATTTTATCCCCTCTTTGTACAGCATCCCCTTCGGATTTTAACCATTTTACTACCGTCCCTTCTGTCATATCTGCTCCCATTGATGGCATGGTAATTTCAGTAATCAATTTTATTTATCCTCCATAAATTGCCTTTATCTTAGAGTTCTATCATAAACTATAAGCCTTATCAAAAGCTTCAATCACTGAAACTGAATCTATAAAAGCTTTTTTTTCTAAGTTTCTATTATATGGCCACGGAACATCAGATGAACCTATTCTCACAATAGGACCATCCAACCAATCACTTGCCTTGTCTGTAATTATTGAAGCTACTTCAGCCATAATACCTCCAGTTTTTCTTGACGTATCTACAAGAATTACTCTGTTTGTTTTATTGATTGAATTAATAATTGTGTCTTCGTCTATAGGATTCAAAGATCTCAAATCTATTATCTCGGGATCTAAACCTCTTGAAGTTAAAATTTCTGAGGTTTCTTTAATTACGTCCATACCATGACCATAAGAAATTAAAGAAACATCCATACCAGATTTTACAATATTAGCTTTTCCTATTTCTATTTCATAATAATCATCAGGTATATTTCCTTTTTTTGTATAGAGCATTGCAGGTTCTGCAATGAATACTGGATTCATATCCTTTAGAGCACTTCTTAATAATCCCAGCGCATCATATGGAGTTGATGGACAAACACACTTCAAGCCAGGAACTTCACTCAACCATGTCTCAAAACTTTGTGAATGTGTTGCAGCTAACTGCACACCTGCACCAGTAGGAGCCCTCAAGACCATAGGTACATTTATCTGACCTCCGGACATATACCTTATATTAGCAGCCATATTAACTATTTGATCAAAAGCTACCAATGAGAATGATATAGACATTAATTCAACTATAGGGATCAATCCAGCCATAGCTGCACCAACACCTGCCCCTATAAAAGTAGCTTCAGATATCGGTGTATCTTTTACTCTATCAGGACCATACTTGTCCAATAAACCATCTGTAACTGCATAGGCACCGCCATATGCCCCAATATCTTCTCCCATTATAAATACATTAGGATCTTTTGCTAATGCTTCATCAATACCTAATCTTAATGCTTCTCTATATAAAATCTGTACCATTTAATCTCTATAAATATCTGTATAAAGTTCTTCAGCTGAAGGTTCTTCACTTTCTTTAGAAAATAATACTGCTGTCTCTACTATTTCGTCAATTTCTGAATTAATTTTTTCTATCTCACTATTATTAATACCTGATTTAACTAACAATTCTGGAAAAGTAATAAGTGGATCTCTTTTTCTCCAAATTTCTATCTCAGAATTATTCCTATATTTTTGACCATCAGCATATGAGTGGCCAACATACCTAAATGTTTTAGCTTCAATAAAAAATGGCTCTGAATTATCTCTAATATGCTTTACTGCATTATTAGTAGCTTCTGCTACTGATAAAACGTCCATACCATCCACTTCAATAGCTTCAATACCATAAGTAGATAATCCTGGGAAAAAATCCATCCCTCCGGCTCTAACCCTTTCTATAGAGGAACCCATACCATAACCATTATTCTCCAAAACAAATAATATTGGTAATTTCCAAATAGACGCAAGATTTAAAGTTTCATGATAAACACCCTGATTTGTAGCTCCATCTCCAAAAAAACAGACGGTCAAACCATCTGTTTTTTTATATTTTTGAGCCAAAGCTAACCCTGCAGAAACAGGAAGTTGAGCTCCTACAATTGCATGCCCACCCATAAAATTTTTTGTGACATCAAATAAATGCATTGAACCTCCCTTACCTTTAGATAATCCAGTCTTTTTACCAAAAAGTTCAGCCATACATCTATTAACATCCAGACCTCTTGCAAGTGCATGGCCATGGTCACGATAATGTGTAATAATATAATCTTGTTTGGATAACTGAGATATAACACCTACCCCAGTAGCTTCTTGCCCAATATACAGATGTAAAAAACCTCTTATATTACCAGAAGAATATTGTTCTCCACATGCATTCTCAAAAGCTCTTATAAGATACATTTTTTTATATATATCTAATAAATTATCCTTAGATATTTTCATATCACCTAATATGAAAGCATCTTTAGAGTTTCTTGATTTTTTTTTCTTTGATTCTGAAGTAGTAGACATGATTTATGAATATATGTAAATATACCTCTACAATTTCTATTAAATAATATTCTACTTGATTTTTTTAAGAATCTTCGCTGATTTAGATACGTTTTTCAAAAGCATGGCTACTGTCATAGGACCAACACCGCCCGGTACAGGAGTAATATATGATGCTATATTTTTCACTTTTTCGTAATCAACATCTCCAACAAGAGCGAATCCTTTATCTTTTTTTGTATCTATTACTCTATTTACGCCTACATCTATGACACAAGTATTATGCGAAACCATTTTTTGAGTTATAAATTTTGGGGAACCAATTGCAGCTACTAAGATATCAGCTTTTTTTGTATGTTGAGCTAAATTATTGGTTTTCGAATGGCAAGAAATAACCGTAGCATCTCCATAATCCCCTTTTCTAAGTAGAATTGAAGCAAGTGGTAAACCTACTAATTTACTTCGTCCAACAATCACTACTGTTTTACCTTTTGTTGTAATTTTGTTTTCTTTAAGTAAACGCAAAATACCATATGGAGTAGCCGGTATAAATCTAGGTTGCCCAAGGAATAATAATCCAGAGTTCTCCGAAGTAAGCCCATCAACATCCTTTATAGGTAGAATAGAGTCGATTATATTTTGCTCATCTAAATGAGAAGGTAATGGTAACTGAACTAAAATACCACTAAATTTTTCATTTTGATTTAGTTTATATATGAATTTAATTAATTTATCTTGGCTAATATTTTCTTCAAAAGAGAATGTTTCAGTATGTATACCTACTTCATTACAGGCTATTTCTTTTCTTTTTACATAAGAAATAGAGGCTGGGTTGCTACCTACTAAAATAACAGCCAATCCAGGATATATTCCAGCGTTATCCATTTCTTCTTTTACTTCAGAATAGACAATTTTAGATATCTGATTACCACTTATTATTTTTGCTACCAAATTAAACCTTGTAGAAAATTGTAAAATATTTATTATTATTGAGAATAAAATAAAATTATTATAAGAGTCACTATTAAGAATTATACAAATAAAATGATTTATACAGGAATTGATATTATCGAAATAGACAGAATTGTAAGAGTAAAAAACATATATAAAGAAAGATTTTTAAAAAAAATTTATACTCTCAATGAAATAAAATACTGTCGAAATCGTGGACCCCAACTAGCAAGTAGATTTGCTGCTAAAGAAGCAATGATGAAAACCTTAGGAACTGGAATAAGAGGAATCCCTTGGAAATCAATTGAAGTAGTCAGAAAGAGAGGACAAGCTCCAAAAATATTACTCCATGGACCTGCCAAATCTAAAGCAAACGAACTGAAGATTAAATATATTGCTCTAAGTTTATCTCATTCAAATAATTTGGCCGTAGCATCTGTCGTAGCTGAGACAAAAAGTTGAATATTGTTACATCTAGATCTATGAAAGAAATAGAAGATTCTTCGGGAATTTCTGTAGAAAGACTTATTCTAAATGTTGCAGAAGCTGGATCAAATTGGATAGTAAATAATATATATAAAATTGAATCAAAAAAAGTTCTGATCATTATAGGTAAAGGTAATAACGGAAGTGACGGTTTAGCACTAGCACAAAAACTATTAACTAAGGTGAATAAAATTCACGTATTTGCTCCAATGGGAAGAGATAAAGATAAATTACTAACTAAATTTTGTATGTCAGGTGGAAAAGTTTGGGGTATTAGTAACAAAATATCTGTAAAAGAATTCACAAATTTACTAAAAGATTCTGATCTCATAATTGATGCTATTTTTGGTACAGGTATCAATAAAACAATCTCATATCCTTTGGATATCTATATTTCTAAAATAAATGAATCAAAAAAACCCATAATTTCTATCGATATTCCTTCAGGAATGAATCCAGATAATGGCAACTGGGACAAAAACAGTGTTAAGGCTCACTCAACCCTTATGTTAGGATATCCTAAAATAGGTTGCGTGCTTTATAAAAATCCAGAAATATTAGGTAATCTTAGCCTTTTAGACATAGGAATTAAAAACACAAAAAAGATAAAAAGTAATGAATTTTGGATAACAAAAAAATCAATAAAAAAAATTCTCCCAAAAAGAAATCCTATTGGTTATAAATCTATTTTTGGAAATGTAGGAATAATAGCAGGATCAAAAAAATATCCAGGAGCTGGGATTTTAAGTACCCTTGCTTCACTTCATTCAGGAGTAGGTATTAGTACACTAATATCCACAAGATATGTAATTGATAAATGTTTATATAAAATACCAGAAGCTATTTATATCAATCTGCCAGAAATAGATAATAAACTAGATATCAATTTTTCTTTGAATAAATTAATTCCATTAATAAATAAAAATTATTTCTCTTCTGTATTAATTGGTCCAGGACTATCTGTAACAAAAGAATCAGAGTCATTACTAAAAAATTTATTACCAGAAATACCCAGAAATCTACCACTAATTCTCGATGCGGATGCCCTAAACATTATTTCAAATATTGGGATGGATTTTAAGCATAATGAGAATATTGTCGTAACTCCACATATTGGAGAATTGGAAAAATTAACTGGAATAAAAAAAGATTATATTATCGAAAATCGTTTGAGCGTAGCCAAAGATCTAGCTATAAAAGAAAAAATAAATGTAGTTGCTAAGGGTGCTCCGACAATTATAGTCTCTCCTTCAGGGGAAACTTTTATTTCTCCTTGGATAAATAGCGGTTTAAGTAAAGCAGGAAGCGGAGATATACTATCAGGATTAATTGCTGGTTTGTCAGCACAAAAAGAAATTAGCATACTTAATGCTTCAATAATTGGAGTATTTGTTCACGGTCTAGCTGGAAAGTATACAAAAAAAAGATTCGGTGAAAGATCTATGAGAATAATCGATATAGTTAAAGAAATTCCAAAATCATTTATTGATGTAGAAAATTACAAAGATGGAGAAATTTTAGTAAAAGAACTATAAAGATATTATAATTGTTTATGTGAATTATTTATTAGTTGCTGACATTGGTAACACTAACATAACTATTGGTATCTTTTCTAATACTGAAATCATATCAATATGGAGGATATCATCAGACTTGAATCAAACTGATGATGAATTTTCTTTAAAATTACTTTCATTATTTAAACAAGATGGAATTAGAATTTCAGACATAGAAAGAGTTTCTATGTGTTCAGTTGTTCCAAACCTAACAACTACTGTATCCTCTTCTATAAAAAAGCTAACAAAAATAAATCCATTGATTTTAGGACCAGGAACAAAAACAGGTATTTCAATAAAATATGATAGAACACAGGATGTTGGTACAGACAGAATAGCTGATGCAATAGCCGCAAACTCAATATATGGTGCCCCAATAATAGTAGTAGATATAGGAACTGCTATTGTGTTTGATGCAATTTTTGAAGGTCCAATATATATGGGTGGTGCTATTTCTCCAGGTATCAAAGTTTCAGCAGATGCGATGTATAAGCAAACTTCTCAACTAAGAAAAGTTGAACTAATCCCTCCAAAAACATCTATTGGTAAATCTACGATAGAATCAATGCAATCAGGATTCATGTTTGGTTTTGTTGATATGATAGAGGGTATGGTAAAGAGAATTATAAATGAGTTCCCTAAAAGCCAAAAAAAATCAGTAAAAGTAATTGTTACAGGTGGTTTATGTGACTTAATTATTCCTTACACTGACTTTTACGATGAAATTAATCAAGATTTAACTTTACATGGATTACGTATTATCAGTGATCTAAATTAAAACCTAATCAAAGAAATGACTAAGAAAAAAAATATAAGCCCTTTAGAAAATAAAATTATTTTGCTCGGAGTTACCGGATCAATTGCTGCATATAAATCAGCTGATTTAGCAAGCTCATTAGTCAAATTAGGAGCTAATGTTCACGTCCTAATGACTAGTTCTGCATTAAATTTCATTGGAAGTGAAACATTCAAGGGAATTACTCATAATAAAGTATTTTATGATTTATGGTCAGAAGAAAATGATTATATAGAACATATAAATTTAGGTTTGAAAGCAGATTGTATGGTAATAGCTCCATGTACGTCTAATACTATATCTAAGATAGCACTTGGGGTGTCAGATGACCCTGTTTCTACAACAGCACTATCAATTAGGAAAAAATTATTGATAGCTCCAGCAATGGATGGAGAAATGTTTGAAAAATTTTCAACACAAAATAACATAAAAATTCTAAAAAATTTTGGAGTGAATTTTATTGGTCCAGATATTGGAAACTTAGCATCAGGAATTATCGGAATTGGACGTATGTCTGAAAATAGTGAAATAATAGGAAATATTAGAAAAAAATTGGGTGAAGATGGGGATTATAAAAATAAAAAAATTGTCGTATCAGCTGGTGGAACTGTAGAACCTATCGATCCAGTACGACATATCACAAATAAATCTAGCGGTTTGATGGGTTTCTCCTTGGCAGAAGCTGCAAGAGATAGAGGAGCTAAGGTAACACTAGTAACTTCTTCAAAAAAATATAATAAATCTTCTGGAATAAAAGTTATAAAAACTTCTACCGGTGACGATTTTAAAAAAAATTTAAAGAAAGCTTGTGAAAAATCTGATCTTTTGATTATGGCTGCAGCAATTTCAGATTTTATACCAACTAATATTTTTCATGATAAAATCAAGAAAAATGAAGAAAAAATATCTCTTGAGTTTAAACCAGTTAAAAATTGGTTAGATGATATAGGTGATGAAAACTTGATAAAAATTATTTTTTCAGCAGAAACTACCGATTTGGTTTCGAATGCCAAAAATAAATTAAATAAAAAGAATATTCCTTTTGTAGTAGCAAATGATGTAACTAAAGAAGGAAGTGGTTTTTCATCAGAAACAAATATAGTAACTTTTATTTGGAGAAATGGGAAAATAGAACATCTACCTAAAATACCAAAAATTAATGTTGCACATGAGATATTAGATAGAACAGTAAGTTTAATTAATTAATAAACAGAAATTTCATAGAAAGAAACACAATGAAATTATATTGGAAAAATAAAAAAAATGGACTAGACCTAATAGTTGACGACGAACAAGGAAATTTATTTTCCGTTGGAGGAGTCAGAAAAACTAAAAGAGGAATAGAAGCACTAGCCAAAACTACAGGTTACGATCCCGGTAGAGCAATTAAGGGATTAAATACATTGGAAGAAGGTAAGAATTTTGTAGAAGGATTTGAACCTTGGAGAGAATTTTTCCCTTCCGAGAAGCTAGAAATAGATGCAGAAATTGTTGAATAAAATTATATGGTTAAAATAACTAAAGAATTATTAAGTGAACTGGAATTATTCGATTCTGCGACTGTTCAAAACGCAGGTGTAATTATTAAAGGGTATACAGAAGCTAGTAATGATTATACAAATCCAGATATATCTAGACATGTAAAAATAAAGAATTGCAGAGTTGGCATAGCACATACATCAACTTGGACACCTATCACTCCCCCTAAAAAAGACCCGGCAAATAAAAATGATTTTTATGAAACAATACTAAAAAATAATTTGCCAACAATAGCTGTTTTAAAAGATGTAGATATTATAAACAAAAGAGGTGCAATTATTGGAGATGGTATGGCATACATCATGAATAGACTAGGAGCTGTAGGAGCTATAGTTGATGGTAATTCTAGAGATATATTGGGAATAAAAAAATCAGGATTAGACCTTTGGAGTACAGGCGTTGTTCCAGGTCATGCTCAGTTTGAAATGATTGAATATAATATCTCCCTAAGTATATGTGACTTAACTGTAAATCCTGGAGATATATTAGTGTGTGATGACGATGGAATTACAAAAGTTAATCCCGAGCTACTTGCAGAAACAGTTAAGGTAAGTCATGAAGTAAGACAAAAAGAATCTAATTCTCATAAATATTTTCTCCAAAAAGATTTCACTAAGAAAAAATGGGAAGATTGGAAAAGATCTAACTAAGCTCCTTAGCACCATCTTCCATCGGGATAATAGTGGTCTTAACTAAATCTGCATCATAATAACCTTCATTATGTATTTGATATGTATTGGAGTTTGAAGCCAGAAGAACATCTTTCAAAACTAATGAAAGTTTAGTCCAAACTTTATCTTGACAGTAAAAATCTATCCCCGAAATTTCTCTTGAGTTACCTAAACCTAGTTCACTTTTTGACTTACGTATAGAACTCATAGTTTCACAAGCTATTTGAAAAGATTCATTATGTGTTGGATTACTAATATTTGATAATTCATCTATAGTCGGCCATTTAGATTGGTGAATCGATTTTACACCTGTCTCTTTAGCAAATGACCAACTCCATATTTCTTCAGTTATAGTTGGAATAAATGGAGCAAATAATCTCAATAATACATTTAGGGAAGTCTGTAGAGTTGATATAGCTGATGCAATCTCTTCATCTGTACCAACTCGACATCTATTCTTAACCAACTCAATATAATTATCTGTAAATGCATTCCAAAAGAATTTTTCAGTCTCTTGTAAAGCTATAGAAAATTCATACTTTTCGAATGCTTCAGTAGATCTAATAATTATAGAAGATAAATCTCTAATGAATGATTTATCTAATTCTTCTGTAATTTCTCCCTTCACACCCTCTTGGGTAAGCACAAATTTACCAGCATTATACATTTTTGTAACTAATTTAGATCCTATCTTAAAAATTTTTTCGTCATTGGTAGCATCTGAACCTAATCTAAATGATGATGCCCAATATCTCACAGAATCAGCTCCAAATTGATCTAATATATCCGTTGGAACTATAACATTTCCTTTAGATTTAGACATTTTTTTTCTGTCAGGATCCAATACCCAGCCAGAAATTATCACATTTTTCCAAGGAATTTCATTATGATGAATAAGAGATTTAACAATTGTATAAAATGCCCATGTTCTAATGATCTCATGACTTTGAGGTCTTATATCCATCGGAAAAATATTTTCCATTTCATCTTCAGCATCTAACCATTTAGCAACAATTTGTGGAGATAATGATGATGTAAACCAAGTATCAAAAACATCAGTTTCTCCAATAAAACCATTAGGTTTATTTCTTTGAGATTCCTTGTAACCATAAGGGGCATGTATAGAAGGGTCTACAGGTAACATATCATCAGGAGCAGTAATATATTCATCGTAATTGATAATTCCTTTAGAATCTATTTTGTACCATACCGGTATTGGTACTCCAAAAAATCTTTGCCTAGAAATACACCAATCTATATTAAGGTTCTCAGTCCAGTTTTCAAATCTTTTTCGCATAAATTCGGGATGCCAATTGATTTTTTTGCCTGCTGAAATAAGATCTGACTTTTTATCTATAGTTTTTATAAACCACTGTCTAGATGATAAGTATTCAATAGGTTTATCACCTTTTTCGTAAAATCTGACTGGATGTGTAATTTCTTTAGTTTCAAGTCTTAATATAGGTTCTCTATCCTTAAAAGCATTTTTTGGTTCTCTTAATAAATCGATTATCTCTTTTTTAGCAGAAAAAATCTTTTTACCTTTAAGTTTCTCATAATTAAAATTTGCTAATTTTGGATTCAAACTTTCCCATCCTTTTGATCCAAATTCTACAGGCAGAAATCTTCCATCTTTAGATAAAATTTGCCTTAAATCTAGAGAATTTTCTCTCCACCATTGAACATCAGTTTGATCGCCAAATGTACATACCATTAGTATTCCAGTACCCTTATTAGGATCAACTAAATCACTTGGAAATATTGGAACGTTTGCAAAAAATAATGGAGTAACTGCTTCTTTTCCAAAAAATTTCTTAAATCTTGAATCTTCTGGATGTGCAGTAATGCCAACGCAAGCAGGTAGTAATTCAGGTCTAGTCGTAGAAATAAAAAAATATTCATCATCATCACGAATTTTAAACTCTAGATCATGATAAGCCCCCGGTTTATCTCTATCTTCAATTTCTGCTTGAGCAACAGCTGTTTGAAAATCTACATCCCACATTGTAGGTGATTCATTTTGATAAACTTGATCTTTTTCAACTAAATCGTTGAAACTTCGTTGCGCTATACGACGACTTTTATCATCTATAGTTGCATATTCATCTATCCAATCAATTGAAAAACCCATTCGATCAAATAAATCCTTAAATGCTACTTCATCTAGAGATGTTATCTGATGACACATTTCAATAAAATTTTGTCTGCTAATAATTAATTGTTGAGTTTTTTTTAATCCTTTTTGCTCTCTGATTTTTTCTAAGTTAATATTTTCTTCATAAGCAATTCCTGGTTCTGCCCTTACATTATAAAAATTTTGTACTCTTCTTTCTGTTGGTAAACCATTATCATCCCACCCCATAGGATAAACGACATTCCACCCTGTCATTCTTTTATATCTTGCAATTAAATCTTGATGAGTATAACTAAAAACATGACCAACATGTAATGAACCTGAAACGGTAGGAGGAGGAGAATCTATCACAAATGATTTATCCCTAGAAAAATTTCGTTTCCGATTAGAAATAGAAAATTTTGACCATTCTAACCTCCAAAATTTTTCTCTTTCTATAAAATCAAATCTTTTAGGACTATCTAATACTCTTTTAGGAATTGAATATTTAGTAAATTTATTACTCATTTGTAATTTTTATTATTTAGAATATCATTTGAAAGTTTTTTGAAATGGTTATATTTTACATTCATCAATCTATCTAAACCTCTTTTAGTATCACTAGCAAGTTTTTCAGGTTGAGAATTTAATATTCGAATTTTAAAAAGCCAGTAAGTAAACTTATTTTCATCATATAGAAAATTAGATAATTTATTATCCTGATTAATAGAAAAATTTTTATTGTAATCTTCTCGTAAATTTGAATATGTTAGATTATATAAATCAGTAAAAACATTCTCACAAAAATTTTCGTTGGGTGGAATACCAGCACCAATATTTTTTTTATAATATTTTTCCTGAGTATCTATTATCAAAGATCTTTCTACTATAACTCCATAATAGAAAGATATAATAGAATCATAAACTTTTTGATTCGTAAATTCTTTGATTTGCAAATGACTAAATCCTCCCAAAGGATCAGAAAAATTCAACCATCGATCTAATTTATCATCTATGAACCCGTTTTTATTATAAGAGATAATTTCAGCTAATAATTTCCAATCTAAAGCTTCTCCAAAAATTAAATATTCTAAATCCTTTTGTTTTTTATTATTCATATCCCAATTAGAAATTTCATTTAAAATAGAAATTTGCCAATCTTTTGGCTCACTATAATCAATAATATTTAGATATGTATCAGTGATTTCTTCGGGTAAAATCACCTTATTTGAAGATCTTAAGTAAGGGTTGGTAACATTTTGTCCGTTAATCAAATTTATATCCCATAAAAAAAATCATCATTTCCTCTTTTTAGAAAGTCTTTCCAGTCGCCTTCTCTCTTGACGAGATAATTTTCTATTAATTTCATTTTTGTTCTCATTTTCAAATTGATTTTTGGTTTTCTTTGGAATTGAAGATTTTTTATTAGATTTATGCGGTCTTGTTGAATTAGAATTCATTGCTAAACGAAAAATAGATCTTGCAACTGTAGAACCAATACGTTCAGTTAACTCATTAAACATTTGATATGACATTCGTTTATATTGAATTAAAGGATCTCTCTGACCTGCCGCTTCTAAACCTATTCCTTGGCGCATATTATCCATTATTGTCAAATGATCTACCCAATGTTGGTCTATAGACATCAATAAAATTGTTTTCTGTAGATCAATGAATACTTCATCTCCAAATTCGATCTCTCTTTTATTGAACATTATATTAATGTATTCATTGATATTATTATCAAAATCTTCTAGTGTTATTTCAGATAATTGATCTTTATCATACAAATCAGAATTATCTGGGAAAACCATACTAAGTTCCCTATATATTAAATCTACATCTCTCTCTTCAAGATCAACACCTAAATTTCTGGAACTTATCATCTCTAATTCTTTTGATAGATAACCTGAAATCATTACACGTAAATCACTTTTGGAAAGAACTTGATCTCTCATTCTGTAAATTACATCTCTTTGAATATTTACTACGTCATCATAATCAACTAAATATTTCCTTATTTCAAAGTTTTGACCTTCAACTTTTGATTGAGCACTCTCAACAGAACGAGTTATCATATTATTTTCTATAGGAATAGCAGGATCCCATTTCATTACATTCATAGCTCCCTTAATTCTATCCCCTCCGAACCTTTTCACTATGTCATCTTCAGTGGAAAGAAAAAAGTGAGTTTCTCCAACATCTCCCTGTCTAGCACAACGTCCACGTAATTGATTATCAATACGCCTAGCTTCATGTCTCTCTGTTCCTAGAACAAATAATCCACCTAAATTAATAACTTCAGAATTTGATTGTGTCCACTCTTCTTCAGAAAGATTTAAAGTTTCTGGATTTCCCCCCAAGATTATATCTGTACCTCTTCCTGCCATATTAGTTGCTACTGTAACTGCACTAGGTTTACCAGCTTGAGCAATTATGGAAGCTTCTGTTTCATGTTGTTTTGCATTTAAAATATTGTGCTTCACACCTTTTCTTTTTAGCATTGAGGAAAGTAGTTCAGACTTATCTATACTAGTAGTTCCTACTAATACAGGTCTTCCAATTTTATACACATCACTAATTTTATTAACTATAGCTTTCCATTTTTCTGTTTCAGTCATAAATATTAAATCTGTATGGTCGATTCTTTGTGATGGTTTATTAGTTGGGATTTCAACAACTTCCAATTTATATATTTTTTCAAATTCTTCTGCTTCTGTTGAAGCAGTTCCAGTCATTCCAGATAGTTTCTCATACATTCTAAAATAATTTTGCAAAGTAATAGTTGCATAAGTTATAGATTCCCTTTGTATGGTAAGATTTTCTTTAGCCTCAAGAGCCTGATGTAAACCATCAGAAAATCTTCTACCTTTCATTAATCTGCCTGTAAATTCATCAACAATTAATATTTCTTTCTCTTGTATTACATAATCTCGGTTTTTTTCATATACGTATTCTGCTCTTACAGCATTCTCAATAAAATGTGAAAGAACATCATTATCTGGATCATATAGATTTTGAACACCTAAATTTTCTTCAATTTTTGAAATACCTAAATCTGTAAAAATAATACTTCTACGTTTAATTTCAATTTCAAAATCTTCATCCTCTTTTAAAGTTTTTGCTAGTCTAGCAAATTTTCTATATTCATTTCCTTTATCTTTTGCAGGCCCTGAAATTATTAGTGGTGTTCTAGCCTCGTCTATTAGTATATTATCCACTTCATCGACTATGGCAAATTCTCTTCCTTTTTGAACCTTCTTTTCTGATGTCTCTGACATATTATCTCTAAGATAGTCAAAGCCAAATTCATTATTAGTACCATATATAATGTCGGAAGTGTAAACTTCTTTTCTATTACATTCAATTAAATTTTCTCCAGCAACAGCAGCAAAAGATGCGGAACTATTCTCCGATGAAGGATCATTAACATTAGTAGTAAAAATTAATGAAGCTTGATTCTGTAAGCAACCAACAGATAAACCTAAAAAGTTAAATATTTGCCCCATCCAAGATGCATCTCTTTTCGCTAAATAATCATTAACCGTAACAATATGAACACTGTTTCCTGATAAAGCATTCAAATAAGCAGGTAATGTAGCTACTAAAGTTTTACCTTCTCCAGTACGCATTTCAGAAATTTTTCCATCATTTAAAACTATACCTCCAATAATTTGCACATCAAAATGACGCATTTTTAGTACTCGCTTGGAAGTTTCTCTAACTACGGCGAAGGCTTCAGGTAATATAGATTCTATGGTTTCTCCATTAGATAATCTTTTTTTAAATTCAGTCGTACAATTTTTCAAATCTGAATTTGATAAATTCAGATAATTATCTTCTAGATTGTTAATTTCATTTACTAAAGGTTGTATTTTTTTTAGAGCTTTTTCGTTTGAGTCTCCTATTAGTTTTGAAATTAAGCTAAACATAAATATAAATTTCTATTCACTCTAACGAGCGAATAATGCACCTACAGATTGTCCTTCATGGATTCTTTTTATAGCTTCTCCAAAAAGAGGAGCAATTGATAAAATCTTAAATTTATCAACTAATTTATCTGAATTAAATGGAACAGTGTCAGTAATAACAAATTCTTCAATATTATCTACTTTAGATAATTTATTTATCGTCTCTCCTGGCAAAATCCCGTGAGTTGCAACAGCATATATTTTATCTACACCAAATTCACTTAAAATCTTAGCTCCAGAAACCATAGATTCGCCAGTATTTATTTCATCATCAAATAATATAGCTTGAGTACCTTTAACATCCCCAATAATATTTAAACTTTCAACTTGATCTCTATTCCCGACTCTTCGTTTCTCTATTATTGCTAATGGTGCATTCATTTTAAGAGCAAAATCCCTAGCTTTTTTTGATATTCCTATATCAGTAGCTACAACAACAGGATTAGTAATAGATTTAGTATCAAAGTAATCTACTAATATGTGCATAGCTGTAAGTTCATCAACAGGAACACTAAAAAATCCTTGAACCTGTCCTGCATGTAAATCCATCATCAAGATTCGATCAGTACCTGCAGTTTCAAGCATATCTGCAATTAATCTACCTGTTATAGGAACTCTAGGTTGATCTTTTTTATCAGTCCTAGCATAACTATAGTAAGGTATTACTGCTGTGATTCTACCAGCTGAAGCCCTTTTTGCTGCATCTATCATAATTAACATTTCCATAATATGATCGTTTACAGGAGTTGAAGTAGATTGAACTATAAATACATCTTTTTGGCGAACATTCTCAAGAATTTTCACAAAAGTATTATCATTATTAAATTTAAAAACTTCAGCTTTCCCAATTTCTTGACCTAAATATTCACAAATTTTTAGTGCTAGACCAGGATTCGAATTACCTGATAAGATTATTGGTTTTCCATTTACTCCAAACATAATAAATATTATTTCCCCTTAAATGTTGGTTGACGTTTTAATCTAAAAGATTCCATTGCTTCCTTATGATCTTCTGATGCTAGTGTAATTGCTTCAGCTGTAGCGGCCATGCGAAGCGAAGATTCAAAGTCTATATTTGCTGAATCTCTCATTAACATCTTTGATAAACGTAAAGGAATAGGTGCAGATAGTGAAATATCCAAAGATAATTCATTCAATTTATCAAAAAAAATATCATTATTATATACATGGTTTAATAAACCTAAATTCAAAGCTTCAGAAGAATCCATCCATCTACCTGTAAAAACCAATTCTGAAGCCTTTGCATATCCTATTAAACGTTGATACAACCATATACCACCATACCCTGGAAATAATCCAACAGTAATATAAGAAGACCTAAAACGAGCATTTTCAGTACTTACTCTAATATCACATGCACAAGCAATGTCTAGTCCTGCTCCTACAGCAACACCATCTATAGCTGCAATAAATGGTTTTTCAGATCTATAAATCATGGAAATAATTCTATGAGATTGAGAAAATCTTCTTCTAAGTTCATCGATACTCTCATTTTTCGACCATTTATGAGGTCCCCAATTTTTCCCTCCAGCCAATTCATCTACATCTACACCTGAACAAAATGATCCACCTGCCCCAGTTATAATTATTACCTTAATTCTATCGTCATTAATAAGAAGGTTTAGACTTTCTTCTAAAGAATTTAATGTTTGATAACGTAATGCATTTAATTTAGAAGGACGATTCAATTGCAAAGTTCCAATATGATTATCTAGATCTAAATTAACTAAAACATCTTCGCTTTCCTTAGTATTTCCTTTTGTATTCATAAAGAAGATTTTAGTGAGAATATTTTGCTCTTAGATGAGAATATTATATCGAAAAAAGCTAACCTTTCATTAATTTAAAGTGAGAAAATATTTATTATTATTATATAGGTATTAAAAAAATGGACATTTATTTAGCAAAACCAAGAGGATTTTGTGCTGGAGTAGATCTGGCAGTAGATATTGTTAATCTAGCACTAAAAAAATATGGACCTCCTATATACGTAAAGCATCAAATAGTTCATAATTCTGTGGTAGTTGCAGATGTAGAATCAAGGGGTGCAATTACAGTAGAATCAGTTGATGAAGTTCCTGAAAATTCTATTGTAGTTTTTTCTGCACATGGCTCTCCTCCATCCGACTATTTAAGAGCTAAAGAACTTAATCTAACTGTTTTAGATGCAATCTGTCCACTTGTAACTAAGGTGCATAACGAAGCAAAAAAATACTCAAAAGAAGGTAAAAAAATTATACTTATAGGACATAAAGGTCATCAAGAAGTAATAGGAACATCAGGGCAAACAAAGATGGACATTATTGATGATAAAAATCCTAATATACCCAAGTACAAAAAAAATTCTGAAATCGCTGTACTTACACAAACAACTTTATCCGTAAAAGACACACTAAAAGCAGTAGAATCAGTACAAAAAAAATATCCTAATTCTATAATTAGAAATGATATTTGTTACGCTACTACTAATAGACAAAAAGCAATAGCAAAATTAGCTTCAAAAGTTGACCTAGTACTTGTTATAGGAGCTAAGAATAGTTCCAATTGTAATAGATTAAAAGAAACAGCTGAATTAACTGGCAAACCTGCTTATCTAATCAATGGACCAGAAGAAATAAATGATAAATGGATAAAGAATAAAAATAAAATAGCCATTACGTCAGGAGCTTCAACACCAGAAATTCAGGTCAAATCTGTTATTAAGTATCTTTCTCCAGATAATATTATTGAGAGCAAAATAGATGATGAAGATGTATTATTTGCAATACCAAGACCTCTAAGATTTCTAAGAGAAAAAAAATAGTATTGAACACTCACCATAATAATAAAGAAAAAATAGTTCTAGTAATAAATGATGGATTAGGTTTCAATAGAAATACATCTTCAAAAATTCTAGAAGAATGTTGGGAGTCATTAAATCAAGATCTAAAAGAAGAGATCAAATTAATCTGCGCCAACACTGAGAATATTAATATAAATCATATTATATCGCCTATTATTTCTGAGCAAATTGACCCAAATATTAGTATGGATTTAGCTAAAGATATTATCATTACATCTAGAAAAATTAGAAAAAAATTAGGAGAAGCTAAAACGGTACTGATCAGATCAATTGTAAGAGATATATCTAAAAAATATAAATACATCCCCTGGGTAAGTAAATTCGAAAAATTAGAAGAAATAAGAAATGAATTTTGGTCGTGGCCAACAAGAGCTTACGGAACTTGGGCTGGATTTGAAGATTCACTTCCTACAATACAAGGAAATTCTGAAACTGGTCATCAACAGATAGGGAATCTAACTGTAGCAAAACAAATCACAATGGAAATCAGTGAATCTATTTATAATAATAATTTCAAAAAAAACAATTCAATCAATTATGTTATTGATAAGGCAATGGATACTAATAATGACATTATTATTTCTACACTACTCTCAGGTATGAGAGGTGATGATGGGGGTGTCCATTCTTCATGGAAACACCTTGAAGCTACATTGAATTTAATTTTTACAATAAAGAAGATACCCCCAAAAAAGATATATATTCATGCTATTCTTGATGGTCGTGATTCATATGAATATGGATCAATAAAAAATAAAAATGGTACAGGAAATTATTTAGGAAAATTAAGAATTTTACTTAAAAAATATAACGCGGAAAATTCTCTTCGTTGGATAGTTGGAAGATCAATAGCAATGGATAGAGATTATAGAGAAGAATCAGCCAAAAAAAATTATGATTTACTAACAAAATCTTCAGGGGAAAAAATTAGAAACATCTCAAAATTAAGAAAATATATAAATTCACTTCATGATTCAGGAAGGACTGATCAAGATATACCTCCTACTATAATTTCAAATAATAATGAGACTTCTAAAAATTTAGAATCAGGAGATACTTTTATTAATCTAAACTTCCGAGCTGATAGACAAATAATTATTACTAGTAGCCTATCTAATACAAAAAATATACTTATTAGAGAGAGTACTAAAAGGCAAAATAAATGGAAATTAGATTGGGTTGATACAAACTTAAAATTAAATATTTGTACGATGACAGAATATCACCCTGAATTATCAAATAAACAAAAAATCAAAGTAGCTTTTAATACAGGATCACAAAAAAACAATTTTCTCTCAAAATGGGATTCTTTTAGTAAATCTAAATATATCTTAATAGCAGAAAGTGTAAAATCTGCTCATATGGGTTACTTCATAAGAGGACGTCGAGAAACACCTACAAGCATAAATGAAAATTCACATATCATAAAAACGTTTGACAAATCTTATGGTATTGAATCAGATACTGATTTCTATAAAGTTCCAAAAATGAGAAATATTGAAATATCAGAATTTGTTACAGAAAAAGTTTTAGAAAATAAACATCAATTAATTGCATGTAATTTATCAGCAACAGATATGTTGGGACACTTATTACCAAAAAGATATGCAGAAGCAATCGAAGCATACGAATCAAATGGAGAAGCTATATATCAAATAGCAAGATGTGCTTTAAAAAATAATTACAAATTAATAATTACTTCAGATCATGGAAATATAGAAGACAACACATCCTCCCATACATCAAATGATATACTGACGACTTTAATGAGTAATAATTCAATTGAACCAATATTAAAAAAGGAATATATAATAAACCTTTATGATATTTGTCCAACTATTGCAAAAATATTAAACTTTAAACCCGATTTTGAAGTAGAAGAGAAAAGTGCTTATAATGGTTATCCTTTTGCAAAATTAAACTAAAATTACCAACATGTTTCACCGCCATCTATTATTAATTCAGTTCCTGTTACCCAGGATGATTCATCAGAACTAAGATATAAAATTCCATAAGCTATATCTTCTGGATTCCCCAAACGACCTAAAGGAGTCATATTTTCTCTATATTCACGTATATCTGAATCAGAATGAATATCTAATGTCATTGGAGTATCAGTAAAACCAGGATGAACTGAATTAACTCTTATTTTATCAGTAGCATATTGTACTGCAGCTGCCTTAGAAAAGATTCTTGCAGCCCCCTTTGAAGCATGATAAGCAGCTCCACCTTTAGAACCAACAATACCAAAAATAGATGATACATTCACAATAGACCCTGAACCATTAATTTTCATATATTTAATTGCGGATCTTGTACCTAACATCACACCTGTAGAATTGATAGCAAATACATCATTCCAATTATCTAGTGTAGTTTCTTCTACTACTGCTCTTCCTTTTGCACCAGATAAACCTGCATTATTAACTAAAATATCAAGCTTGCCCCATTTTTCAATTATTTCCTCAGTAAAAGATTCCCAGTCACTTTCTGAAGAAACATCTAAAAATTTGAATAACGCGTTTTCACTAGTATTATTCAACTCTTTTTCAAGATTCATCCCTCTTTTTTTATCAATATCAGCTATTCCTACTCTAGCTCCATTTTCGACAAATAATCTTACTGTAGCTTCTCCGATTCCTGATGCTCCACCAGTAACTATAGCCACTTTATTTTTTAATCTTTGGTTTGAATTCATTAAACACTCCTAATATTTAATCAACTATAAAAATAAATAATAATATAAATTTACAAGATTATCTCATTTGCCAGAAAAATATTTCGAGAATAGATTAGAATATACTTTGTAGGATCTTTTTAAATAAATTGATATAAAAAAAATGAAAAAAAATATTAAATTTTATTGCTCATTATGTGAAGTTGTCTTATCACCAAAATTCACACCAAACTCTATACCTTCATGTCCTTCATGCGGATCTAAAACAATTCCAGAAAATAATGAATTGAAGAAGATATGTAATAATTGTCAAAAAATATCTGATATATATTCATCAAATAAATGTGAAAAATGTGACACTCAAAATGGTTCATTCAGTGGCTCAGAAGCTCTACAAAATCATGAAAGTGCGCTAAAAGGTAAAAGGACTCTTTATTCTTCTTCAAGAGGTCCTGAAGGTGGAACTATACCTAGATGGAAAGTATATTGACCTTTCTGTATATATCACCTGAAATCAAATAACTACCTGCATGAAAACCTAATACAGACAATCCAGTTCCTTGAGCTAAATATCCTCCAGGATACAAATTTTTTATATCTAAAGATTCAAATGTAGATTGATCACAAGTCATTTGGTTTAATTGGAATCTATAGTTATCTCTTTTTGAATGAAAATTTATGGATGAAATATCATTTAATAATTCATAATCAACTGAACCGCCAATTTCTATAATTAAGTGATCAATATGTAATTGATGCTTTATATTTGTTTTATTGTTAAATAATGAAACATTTACTTTTTCGTCAAAATTAGTAATTTCAGAATCATAATAAATTTTGAAATTTTGATCTCCCAATTTATCAAATAGAGATTGATAATAAGGTAAATATAATGATTCATTTATTAACTTCATATGATTTTCTTTACTCTGCCTCATAACATAATGAATTTTTTTACCCTTATTATGAAGTTCAGTAACTGCCCAATCAGAAGATCTTCCTCCCCCAACTACAAGAATATTATCTTTTTGGTAATCATCAGTAGAGTTAAATTTATGATTCCCATAATCAAATTTATCTCCTAAAAAGTTTAGTTTCCTCTGTTTTGATTTAGGTCCAATTGCAAAAACTAAATAATCACACTCATATACAGAGGACCCTAAATAATTATCAACAATAAGTCTAAATTTTCTATTTAATTTTCCTTTAGAAATTGAAGTGACCTTAGAATTCCCAATAATTTTTTTTGATAACCCCAACAATTTTGATAGATTTTTATAATAATTTATTAAATCATCTTTATGAGCTAAATCTTCAGGATTTTTTTTTATTCCAAAATCATCAAAAAATTTTTTAATAGGATAATGTGCAAGTTCCATCCAATAAGCTGGACCAAGTGTAAGTTGATTAGATGGAACGTTATTCCATAAACCTCCTTCAGGATCATTAGAAATAATTACATAGTCTAATGGTTTATTTTTTTTAAATTTCAAAATATATGATGAAGGATCAATTGAATTTTTAAAAGGATGATGTAAATTTCTGTAAAAAGAAATAGGCTTTATGCCATT
>CAZBHC010000022.1:0-27191 GCA_964491775.1 uncultured Dehalococcoidales bacterium
AATCATGTTTGCATCGTCATCTAGCCATCCTAGAGTTTCGTATGCAGACATTCTGAATTTCTGGTTACCACAACCAGGAATACATCCTTGCGGATCTCCAACAGGTACACCTACGGTATTCATAGCTATAGAAAGTGTTCCGCTAGGACCACTAGATGGGGCTGGTGCCTCAACCTCTTTTTTCGGTTCTTGAGTTGGGGTAGCTGTAGGCATCATAGGTTGTACTTTTGGAATTACCTTAGTTGGTACAACTGATGTGGGTTCTTCTGACCCGCCACATGAGACTACACCTATAAAAACAGCAGAACTTAAAAAAAGTATTAAAATTTTTTTCATCATTAATCAAGCCTTTTATTGTGTATAAAGTTTTAGTAAATAAAATCCAAAAATTAAGAATAAGTTATTCTGACATATATTTAGATGCTAGGATAATACACTGAGATTGATCATAAAACAAACGATATTGCTAGACAAATTAATTAATTGGTTATATAGTTTCAGAACTAGTACTAAATCGTTTTTTATAGTGTAATTAAGATTTAATAATACCTAGAATGAGGCATATAATATGGTAATAAATCAAACTAAAACCGATCCTTCTTTAATGGCACATCTTTTGAAAAGAGCTGGATTTGGGTCTGATTTTATTGAGCTAAAAAAATATGTAAGTAAAAGTTATGAGGATGTTGTTGAAGACTTAATTCATCCGGAAAAATTCCCAGAAGTTGAAGAGGAACTAATAGCTAGATACTATACGTCTCTAGCTGCTAATAAAGATAACCCTGCACCATGGAATGCTCGATGGTTTTATAAAATGATTAATACCGAGAGGCCTCTTCAGGAAAAAATGGCTCTTTTTTGGCATCATGTTTTAGCGACAGGTTGGACAAAAAGTGAACATACTCCCACTATGGTAAATCATATACAAATGTTGAGAGATAATGGACTAGGAAATTTCCGTACAATTTTAATTGAACTTTCTAAAGATCCAGCAATGATCTATTGGTTAGATAATAATGAAAATCATGCAAAATCAATTAACGAGAATTATGGTAGAGAAATTTTAGAATTATTTTCTATGGGAATAGGCAACTATAGTGAGGATGATATTAAAAACGCTGCCAGAGCATTTACTGGATGGAGTTTTAAACAACCTTTACCTTTATATCCTTGGGGTCATTACGAATCTGAATTTATTTTTATCGAAGATGATCACGATTATGGAGAAAAAACTTTTCTTGGGCACAAGGGGAATTTTAATGGAGAAGACATAATAGATATAATTGCTAAACAAGAAGCTACAGCTAGGTTTGTTTGTAGACATTTATATAATTTTTTTGTTGCAGATGAACCACAAATTCCTGCCTGGAGTATAACTCCTCCTATTGATCAAGATGCAATAGATTCTATGGTTGATTCTTGGTTTAAATCTGATGCTGATATAAGGTCTGTAATGAGAACATTATTTAATTCAGATTGGTTTAAAAATTCAAAAATGAAAAGAGTTAAATGTCCCGCTGAATTTATTGCTGGGACTTTGAAGTTATCTGGTGATTTTAGATATCCATACCCTGGTTTAGAAAAATTGGAAGATACTAGTATTGCCATGGGTCAAAAATTAATGGATCCTCCATCTGTTGAGGGATGGCATACTGGTAAAGAGTGGATTGATGGAGGTACTTTGACTGAAAGAGTTAATTATGCTGTAGGTGTTTTGAAAGATCCAAATAAACCTGGTATTAGAGCAATAATAGATGAAATTAAAATTACTGAATCTGTTTCTCCAAATTTATTTGTTGAAAAAATGTTGGAGTTAGTAGGGCACTTAGAAGTTAATGATGATACAAAAAATTTACTTCTTGAGTTTGCCAAAGATGGAGGAGATCTATCTTTTGCTAATGAAGTAGAGCAAAAGAAATCTGAAGTTAGGATAATAAGAATGTTACGATTATTGATTTCTTCTATGGAATATCAGTTTGCTTAAAGATTTACAAATTTATAATAAGAAACATAAAAGTTAAGAGAGTATATGAATGACAACATTAGATAAATCAACTAAGAATAACGGAAAATCATCTAAAGAACCTGTATTAGTAGTTATACAGCTTTCTGGAGGTAATGATTTTATGAATACTGTTATTCCTTTTAATGAGGGTGTTTATTATGATTATAGGCCACTTGTTGGAATTCCTGAAAAAAAATCAATTCCTTTCACAGAAAATTTAGCTTTTCATCCTTCAGCAAAATCTCTGAAAAACCTATATGATCAAGGTAAAGTTGCAATTATACAGGGTATTGGTTACGAAAATTCTAGTAGATCACATTTTAGAGCGATGGATATTTGGCATACATGTGAGCCTAACCATGTCGCCACCGAGGGTTGGTTAGCTAAGGTGATAAGAGAGATAGACCCTAATTCTTACAATCCTGTTACAGCCGTAAATTTTGGTCGAGGATTACCAAGAGCTCTTGCAGCACCTGGTGTTATAGCTACTTCAGTTGGTGACCTGGATAATTATGGTTTAATGTCTGAAGTAGAAATACAAGAGGAAAAATTAGAGGATTTAGAAATATTTAAAAGAATGTATACTCCAGCCATAGGCAGTGGAATGGTAATGAATTATTTAGGACAAACTGGTAGGACGGTACTTTCAGGTGCAGATATACTAAGTGAAGCTCCTAAAAAATATAGTTCAACTATAGAATATTCTGATAATCCTATAGCAAAATCTTTACGGGATGTTGCTAGGGTACATTTTGCAGGTTTAGGTACAAGAATTTTTTATACAAGTCATGCCGGATATGATCATCACGCTCAGGAAGTACCTACACATGCAAGACTACTCTCTGAACTTACTGATGCCATTAGTGATTTTATGGATGATCTTGAGGAGCATGATGCTTCAGAAGAAGTTACGATTTTAGTTTTCACTGAATTTGGTAGAAGGGTTAAAGATAATGGTTCAGGGACCGATCATGGATCAGGTGGCGGAGCTTTTTTAATTGGAGATAATGTTAAAGGTGGATTATATTCTGAATATCCATCTCTTTCTCCTTCAGATTGGTTATATGGTGAAGACTTGCAACACACTATTGATTTTAGAGGAATATATGGAACCATTCTTCAGCAATGGATGGGAATTGATCCTTACGAAATAGTAGGTGGTGATTTTGAACAAATAAATCCCTATAAAAAAACTTTAATTTGATAGGACGAACTTATGAATAAACCATATGCATTATTGAGGTCTGGATTTCCTTTTCATGCTACCTTGGGAATGAGAAGAGTAACGACAAATCCAATGGATATGACTATTGGTAAAGATGGAATATTATATGTTTTAAATCGATCTGATGGAATTGGTGCTGAAATTAGAAAAACAAATTGGGATGATGAGGATTTAGGTATCATAGGATCAGGTTTACAATGGCCTGTTCAAATGATTATTGATGATTTAGAACATTTATATATTAGTGATGAGGCTAAAAATAAAATAATTGTTTTTGATACATCTGGTAAAGAAATAAATTCATGGGGTGATTATGGTACTGAAGAGGGTGAAATTAACCGTCCATCAGGAATTTGCTTTGATAAAGATGAAAATTTACTTGTTGTGAACACTTTTAATCACATGATTTCACGATTTACAAAATCCGGGAATCATATTAATTCTTTTGGTAAAAAAGGACAAAAAGAAGGCTTTTTTAATTATCCGTGGGGTATAGCAATTGATCCCACCGATGGCAATTATCTGATTTCTGATTGGGGGAACAATCGTATTCAAAGATTTGATTCTGAGGGTAATTTTATTAAATCTTTCGCTTCCAAAGGGGATGGATTAGGTGAACTAAATGGCCCAGCTGGTATAGCTGTGGATTCACAAGGTGATATTTTTGTAGCTGATAGGGGTAATCATAGAGTAGTACAGTATGATAACGAAGGTAAATATGTTGATAGATTTATTGGAGATTCTGTTCTTTCTAAAAGTGCACGTACGTATTTAATGGCAAATGCTAGAGCATTGAGAGCTAGAGAGATGTCTACTTTGGAGCAATCTAGAAGATTTAGAGCTCCTGCTTCAGTAAGAATTTATGATGATTTGATGTATGTACCAGATAATGGAAGTCACAGAATACAAGTTTATAAAAAAGAAGCTTACGAGCTACAACCTGATAACATATTGCCTGATGATGGAATACCGTTTCTTTATACTGTATAACTTATTATTATCCGTAACCTTTATTTCCACCATTTATCCACCAATTATGTAGAGGGTTAGGAACTTTTAAAGAGTTATTTAAATTGTGTGATGATAGTGTAGATTCGAAAGTGAAATTTTTAGCTATGGCAGTAGATTCTACAATATCTCTTTTATAAGATAATGATGCTGTTATAGCCGCTGAAAAACATGATCCAATTCCACTAGTATTATTGAAATTATTCCTTTCGCCTGCTAAATCTAAATACTCTGATCCGTCATATAAGTAATCAATTACTTCTTCGTTATTAAATTCGTTATCTGAAATTATTACGTTATCAGCACCCAAAATATTAATTTTTTTTGCTGCAGCTTTAATGCCCATATTATTTTTAATATTAATTCCTGTAAGCTTTATACTTTCATTAATAGTACTTATGACTACATTACATTCTTTTATCAAAGATTTGATCTGATCTAAGTTTTCATTTTCGGTATCAGTTAAATCTAAAACAATTAAATTTTGTTTGAATTTGGTAATGTTATTTATTAATGGTTCTATTAATTCTGGTGTGCGATTGATATATGAAATATGTATTCCGTTAATATCAAATTTTCTAATTATATTTTCTAATTGAGTTGTGAAAGTTTCTATGGGAATATCAATAAATTTTTTATTGTTTATAAATCCGGTGGGAATACTTAATCCATAACATCCAAAAGCCGCAAAAGTTTTTAGGTCAGAAGTTATACCGATATCAGATTCTGAAACTATTGGACCGATCGATAATAATGTTGGTGTTTTTATGGTCATATTATTAAAAGAAAAATTCTGTATTTATTGTAATTCTTATTTTTTTTACAGAATAAATATACATACTTTAATTCAATTAACATATACTTATCTAATCAAAATAAACCTCAAGAAGTTTAGAGATGCAAATGAATCATACAAGAAAAGTGGTTATATCTAGTGCCAAAAATTTTTTGGCTCATACTCCAGGTTTAGTCAGGTATGGATCTAAACCAATAAGAGAAATAGATAATAATCCAAACACACTTCAGACAATTAAAGAACATTCTAGAGGATTTACTGATGCAGTTTCCTATCCTCCAAATCAGGTTTATATAGGAGGGATATCAGTAGATAATTTAGCTAAAACAAAACAACCTTGGTATTCATTAAAAGATAATTATTCTCCTAAACAACCTTATGGGCTTATCATTTCTGAGGAAGAATTCATAACTAGAATGTCAATGTTGGATAAATTTAATTTAATTACCTTGGAAAAAAATTTTTCTAACACAGTTAAAGATAAATTATTAAAGAACGGAAATTTTACTGAATCTAAAGTTAAAAATATTGATGATGGTGTTTCTCTTGAAGATATAAATGAAGAATTATCTAAGAATATCGGATCTCTGCCATTAAATTTAGAAAATGGTAGTTTAATAGGTTATGTAAAGAGAGCACATGACCTTGATCAATCATTAACTGCTGAAGTCATGCTTGAAAATCTTGCTTGTAAAGTTGCTGCAGTTTCTGCTGTATGGGATCTACTGAAAGACAATGAAATTGACCCTCATAGTATAGATTATGTAATTAATTCTGGAGAAGAAGCGGTGGGAGATCGTTACCAAAGAGGTGGAGGTAATCTAGCAAAAGCTATAGCTGAAGATTCAGATTGTATAAATGCTTCTGGATCTGATACAAAAGCTTTTTGTTGTGGTCCTAACCATGCGATTATGATGGGTTCTGCATTAATTTCTTCAGGGATTTATAACAAAGTTTTAGTAGTAGGTGGTTGTTCATTAACCAAGTTGGGTATGAAATATCAGGGACACGTTATGAAAGATATGCCTATATTAGAAGATGTATTAGCAGGAAGTGCAATTCTTTTAGAGCCAGATAATAATGAAAGCCCAATTATAAGATTAGATTCTATAGGAAAACACAGTGTTAAAGCTGGAGGTAGCCAAGCTAAAATTCTGGAGGAACTTGTCTCTAAACCTTTAAAATCTTTAAATTTAAAATTTGAAAATATAGATAAATATGCCACAGAACTTCATAATCCTGAAGTTACTGAACCTTCCGGTTCGGGGAATGTTCCACTTTTGAATTATAAATTAATATCAGCTTTAGCAGTAAGAAAAGGTGAGATTAATAAATCCGAAATGGAAAAATTTGTAGAAAAACATGGGATGCCTGGTTTCTCTCCAACACAAGGTCATATAGCATCTGCTATACCTTTCATGCCACATGCTATTGACGGAATTACCAATGGTAAATATGATAAAGTGATGTTTCTTGCCAAAGGTAGCTTATTTTTAGGTAGGATGACAGAAATGTCTGATGGATTATCATTTATAATTCAATCTAATACTTAATATAGGGGAAGGTTTAAATAGTTATACTATGGAACTAAAAGGTAAAAAAGTTATTGCTCTCGGTGAAAGAGATGGGATACAAGGAGATACTATAGCAAAAGCAGCTGAATCCGCAGGTGCTGAAGTTGTTCTACAAGTTACGCATTGTTTTGTTTGAACTTCTGCAGGTGCAATTGATCTGGATGGTCAAGAAGAATTAAAACAGACGGTAGAAAAAGTAGGTAAGGATGATTTAGTGGTACTTTTAGGTACGCCAAATGCTGAAAGTTCAGAATTGTATGCTGTGACACTAAAGGATGGAGATCCTTCGTGGGCTGGTGCTTTAGCTGGAATACAACTCGAATTACCAGTTTATCATGTTACTGAAGAAGAAATTAAGAATCAAATCAACCCTGAATTATATGCAGATGAGCTAGAGGTAGCAGAAATGGTTCTTGAAGTTGATGAGATTTCTGAATCGGTAAAAAAAGTTAGAGAATCGTAAAATAGGATATTTATTATGTCAGAAATTAAAGTATATACCTCAGAATCTTGTGGGCCATGTCAGATGGTTAAGGCACATTTAAAGAGAAAAGATTTTACATATGTTGAGCGAAATATTTCTGAAGATCCTGAAGCTCTTACTGAATTGGAAAATCTTGGGTGGAGAACTACTCCTGTAACTTTAATTGGTGATAGTACTGTTTTAGGTTACAAGCCAAGAGAATTGGATTCAGCACTTAGTAATCTAAGTTAAATTTATCTTTGTCATTTTTTTTAGAATGTGCTCAGATAAAATTTTTGGATGACTGATGTGATACCATTTTTGATTTATAAAAGAGAGTTTTGTTCGATAATCATCACTATTAAAATCTGAATTTTGTATCCTCAAGTTTAAGTCAGATAATTTTATATGAAATGTTTTTGATCTAATTTCTTTTGATATATCTATTGATTTATCTTTTGAGATAACATCTAAAACTTTTGGATCACATTTTGATATCCTTCCTGAAGAAGTTGCCCATGTTAGATCTTTATATATTTTCGACCATAATCTAAAATTTTCTTCGTATATATTTTGTTCTAATTCATTAGAAATTACGGATAAATTTTCAATCAAAGATTTGTTGTTTTCTGCAGATTTTAAATTCATGAGTATGAAATTACTTTTAACTAAGCTAGAAAAATTTTCTGATACTTTTATTAGTATTTCTGATCCTATTCCATGTCCTATCATTACAGTTGGGTGATTCCAGTGAGAAATTATTAATTGGATATCATCAATATATGAATTTAATGAATAATCACCTTCAGTATCCCAGGGTGTTCCACCATGTCCTCTTAAATCTAGAGCTATAACTTCATATTTATTTGCTAGTAAAGGAGCTAATTGAAACCAAATATTTGAGCTTTCTCCAATTCCATGTAATAGAATAATTTTGAAGGTAGAATTCCTGCCCCAATGAGTATAATGGAATCTTTTATATCCCATTAATTTAATATACTTACTAGTTGGAGTAATCATTGTTTGGTAATTTACTAGGAAAATTTTTATTACTAATATTATTATTATGTGTATTCATATCTTGTACCGAAAGATGGAAAGAGCATCAGCTTAGACAAATTCCAAATTTTAGACCCGAATATAAAACAATTATTCGTAAAGATTTGTTAAATCAAGCTAACTACATGAAAAACGTTTTAAGTAAAAGTTATCAATTCACTTATCAATTTACTTATGGAGATTGTTATCCAAAAAAGATTGCTACATTAGAAGATTTAGATATGTACTCAACTATATTCAATGCATGTAGTCTACTTGATTCTATACAGACTGAAGCAAAGTTTGTTTGTAATAGTTTAAATAATTCTAATGATGTAGATAAATTAAATAGATATGATTGTGAAATTTCTTCTGAAATTATTTTACAACTTTCCGACGTTATAAATTATCTTGAAGAAGCAGAGCCTATATTTTATTCGGTTGAGAAAATTAATTAGTATTCATATGCGCTATCTTTAGTAAATCCATACCTATCAAGCCAGGGAAGTCTTGTTAATGGACCTGTTGCATCTACAGTTACTAATTTATTTATTTTTGGGTCTACTTCTGTTAATGTTTTTCGTCCTATAACGTGATTAGGGCTGGGTATTTTGGCATATCTACCATGTGCAGCTCCTGCAAAACCAGTAGATACAACTGCATTTGCCTCAATTAAAGGCTCTAGTAATGGAGGTCCACCACTATCAGGGGTTTCTTCGACCGTTAAAAATACTGTTTTAATATTTTTATTTTCACATGCCTGAACAGTTCTGATTACTTCTATAGCGTCATTTCCACCAGAATCCCAGGATACTACAACCCCGCTAACGTTTAATGTTTCACATAGTGATGCTACTTGATTTGCGGTTAAAAATTTTTCACTTTGTGAAGACCATCTTGTACGAATTGCTATACATCCTACAAAATTAATATCCTTGCCGTGACGTTGAGATAAATTCCATGCTACTGGATTATTAACTAATTCCCATGAAGCCATTCCAGATATAGCTCCATCAAAAAGTTCATTTGGATTTATTAGCCAAGGAGGTGTTAGTCTCGTTACACCGTAGATAGCGGTCCAATGAGCACTTAAGGATGCTGAATAATGCTCAGGTGACCTCATAGATATAATATAAGCTACATTAGGTAAATCAGGGTGTTGTATATCAATATCAGAAATTTTTATTTCATCAGGATTTTGGTTGATAGTAGTCGAAGCTATTAAATCTGATATTTTTAAGATTGATCCATGTATTGAATCATTTTTATCTTCAATATGAAGGTCATCTTTTGCATTAATTGAAACACATAAATTATGAAGTGAACCGTAAGGAGTGTATAACGAACCAGGTTCGAACATATCAATATAAGTTTCAATTTCTCCATCACCACCTTCATAATAAACTGTATCTGACACTTCAAATATTGACATACCTTTAAGTACATTGGTTATGCCTGAACCTACTGTTTCAACTGAACGTCCACTAATACCTGGATACACACATCCAGGACCACTAATTTTTATTCTAGGCTCTATTTGATCTCGAACGGTGGTGATTCGTGTTTTATCATTCGGGTGAACTATTTCAAAATCCACATCCTTTATTCTATTATCAGATAACACTAGATCTTCTAGTTCTTTTTTGTTTATCGAAACAACTTTATTGTTATAAGAAGTTGATTTTCCGAAAATTATATCCTTTACAGGAAATATGTTTAATTGAAGTGACATATATAAATTTTTTAGTTACCTGTCGGATCGAAAAGAGTTGGTTCTTCTACTGTTGATTTTATGGAATCTAAGGCTGTTGAAATAATTTTACTTCCGAAATTTAAATCATCTTCAGCAGATAATCTTGGGTTACCACATACATGTTCAATTCTGTTTCCACGTATTACTCTAGGTGCACCGGTAGTTAAAGCAAGACTGAATAAAGCGGTGATGAAAGCTACAGGAATACCTGCATTCTCAATTTCTTTAGCTATCGTTGCTCCACAACGATTACATGTACCTCAGGTTGCTACCATAATTACAGCGTCTACATTTGCAGATTTTAGATCATGTGCCATCTCACGTCCCATCCTTTTAGAATCTGCTACGGGAGTACCTCTTCCGGATGTACTAAAGTATTCACTATGAATTGATCCAATTTCTCCATTTTTTTCAAATTCTCTAACAATATTTAATGGAAGAATATAGTTTGGATTTTTATTCGTAATATCTGTGAAGAAACCTACATGAACTGATTCCCACTCTCCTTCATTCATAGAGTTTAATTTGCTTATATCATATTTAAACCAACTTTGAGATGGACCCCCCGCTAATTTATCTGGGTTCCCCATAGGAACAAGTCCTCCAGAGGTAACTAGTCCTATTTTCGATGAGGAAAGAGTTTTCATAGGGGGAGCAGGTATTATTTTTTCTGGTAATTCAATTGGTAATTCTGTTTCATATGGAATATTATTTACTTTAGAAATTAACATTTCTACAGCTCGATCTGCACCTATAGCACTCCTTTTCCCTGATTTCCTGATTCCTCTAGGTAAATATCCTTCTTCAGATGCAGGCCCGATTTCATTTTTTAGGTATAATTTTTTTCCAAGTTTTACAATGCCATTAAGAGCATTAGACATACCTCCGACTCCTTCAGATGAAGGAATAATATAGATATCTTTTCTATGTGTCAGAGTACCTGGATTTTCATGAAACATAGAAGTCACTGAAGGTATACCTATAGAATTTGCTAGAAAACTTACTTCAGAACATGCTACGCCGTATCTACCGGCGTTAAAAGCAGGTCCAGCTATGAGTAAATCAGGTTTATATTTTTCTAAAGCTTCTAGAACAACTTTATTTGAATGGTCGATTTCCTCGTTATAGTAATTATCTCCTGCAATAATAGTTCCAATTACTTCTATATCATTTGAAAAAGATTTGTTTAAAGCTAAACCTGGCCCTACAGCACCATCACGAATTTCTATAGGATGATTTGCTGCTTCTTCAGATCCAATTCCACCAAAAAATTGATTAATATAATGTAATACTTTGATGGTTTTATTTGTCATAAAATCTGATGCTCCTAAAAATTTTATAATTTTTTGTATTTAAATTTATCATAACTTTTTTTAAATTTAATCTTTAAAATCCGAAGCATGATCTATATGAAAAACCAAAATGATCTTCTAATTGTAAAGAAGGTATTTCCTCTTTAGCAGGAATATTTATTAGTGGGGAATCTGGACCTGAATTTATTTGAAGATTTTTAGGTCCTATTACTTTTTTAACTGGTGGCATAGCTATCTTTTCGTACCACATATTGGATCCTACACCTGTACTTACGATAGCTGAAATTTCTTCTACAGGGTCAAGTAAACCTGGTCCATCACTATCGGAATGTTCTTCTCCGGTGATTAGTACTGTTTTTATTCCTGCATTTTCACACGACTTAATAGTGGTTGAAACTTCTACAAAATCATTTCCACCTGCATCCCAAGATACAATAGCTCCCTTACAATTTAGATCTCTTAATATCCTAGATGTTTGATTTGCAGTTAAATTTTTTTCTGATTGAAGTGACCAACGGGATCTTATTGCTATTACACATTTAAAGTTTATTTTACCTTCAATATGTTTTTCGAATAAATTCAATAAAATAGGATTATTCACCATTTCCCATGAATATGCTCCTGATATCGCTCCGTCTAATATTTCTGTAGGTTTTAATACCCACGGAGTAGTTTGCATAGTTACTCCATAGATCCCAACACCATAGGCTGTTAGGCTATTAGAATAATGTTGAGGAGAATTCATACATGCAATATAAGCAATATTCTCGTTGTTTAAATCATAATTTTTTGATGTGTCAGGGAAAAATTGTTCTTCGTCTGGAATTATTTTTTTAGTTAGAGAAGCAATATAATCATTAACCCTCATTACTGCTGAATGTATCGCCCAATTTTGATCATCTAAATGAAGACTATTGTCAACATCTATCCAAAGGCATAGATGTTTGATTTTTCCGTATGGTGAATATTCAGCACCTGGACCACTCATATCTATAAGATTATTAGCAGATCCTCCACCTGCACTTGATGCTGGGGATGAAAGTTCAAATGATTTAACTGGACTAATTAACGTGATTCCTATACCTGACATTCGATTTGTAATTCCATTTCCAACAGTGGTTATATCTCTGTTGTCTATACCAGGATAAACTTGTCCAGGTCCGTCTATTTTGATTCGGGGTTCTATAACATCTTTAATTGCAGTGATTCTAGTACTTTCACCTGGTTTTGCTATATCGACTTTTACTCCATTAATACGTGAATCTTGCTTTATAATTTCTACTATCTGTTTTTTAGAGATTTTAAGTAAATTATCTGAATAAGAGGTTTTATTAGAAAGAAGGATATCTTTTACTAAGAAAGTTCTTATCAAAAGACCTGATTTTTCAGTATTATTCAATTGAACTTTCCTTAACTTAAATATCTGTCTAAAATATATAAATCAATTTTTCACAATTCAAACTCAAGCATGGTAGATTAAGAACTTTTTTGGGAATCTTGTAATAAGATAAATTCTGTAAGAAACCATAGGAGTAGTGAGCCTCCTCTGTGATCAAATCCTGAAATAGCAGGTCTGTTAAGATATTCCTTAAGAGAATTTTGTACGCCTGTTCCGACACAAACTTTTTTTATTTTGCCAGTTTTATCTATTCTGGAAGCAATTCCATCAAAAGCATTGTTCAAAGATTCAGAAAATTTTGGATCTAACCATCCCATTCTAATCCCTCTTGCCAATGCATAACCTAACATACAAGTTACACTAAATTCATGATACGATGATTTTTCATTTAGAACTTGCATCCATGTTCCATCTTCATTTTGAATTTTCACTAAAGCTTCTATCTGTAAAATATGTTTTTCTAAAATATCAGCAAATTCTGTTTTATTTTTATTATCATACAAATAAGTTAATGCCTCTGAATATCCAATAGCAGCAAAACCATTCGATCTACCCCAATTCCAACCTGATTCTAAATTATGCATGAATAAGCCATCTTTCGTTTGAGTAGGAATATTTATTAGATAGTTAGAAAGTATATTTGAATATTTAGATTCTTTTGTATATTTATATACTCTTCCTAAAACAGAGGAAGAAAAGAAAATATCTTCACTTCGGTATGTTGGGTCACATGTATAGGGTAGAGTAGATTTGTGATTGGGAGAGTATTTTTTGGAAAATTCAACTAGAATTTCCATATAATTATTTTCGTTTGTAGTACGTAAAAAATCCTCTGCCCAAACGTATCCAGAAAAGTTTTGTCCTGAATGTTGATTATCGTTTATTTGGTGTTCTGGTATGGTTGATACAATGTCATTGACTTTTTTTATAGTTGTTCCAACTTCATTATTTATTTCAGCGAATCTAATTTTTCCGCTAATACCAACTCCTTTAGTATAAATTATTTCATCAAATACATTTCCATAAATTTTTGAAATTATTAAAGCCAGGTTGAGTGATATTTTTTTTCTATTCATATATTAAATTTTTATTATTTATACTAAATCGATTTTTTTTAAATATCTTAAAAAAAGTATTTAAAAATAAGTGGAGAAATTATTATTGGCACAATAATATAATAAAAAATAAGTACAAAGGCTAAAATGAATATTATTTTCTTAAAGATTTTTTTCAAATATTTTAATCAGAATAAACGAGGATCATCCTTTTCGACTGCATTTTTGCCTCTATTTACTATACCAGCATAAAAATCTATTGCCGAAAGATGTTCTCTATTACCCTCTTGTCGAAAATCAGCTTTATCAGGATCAATATTGGTAGGAGAAGTTAATTCTCTAAGTAAAAATCTTTCTTCTTGACTCTCACGTATTTTTTGTTCTAAATCATCAGGATCAGGCCAAATTTCTTTTATCCGATTAAATAATTCTTTTTGAATATTTTCGAATTCTTTTTGGCCTGCTAAATTATTAAATTCTCCAGGATCATTCTTAAGATTGTACAATTCAAATTCTTTGTTTTCACGGTGGATATAATTAAGTTTCCAATCGCCACGTCTCACCATAATCATTGGTCCATCTGTCCCGTGCGCTAAATGTTCGCAAATTGCTTCATCTTTCCAATCTTTTTCTTTACCATATAAGTAGGGAAGAAGTGAGTCTCCATCCATATTCCACTCAACAGGATTTATACCTACTGCATCTAATATGGTTGCTACTATATCTACATTAGATGTAACACCTTTCTCCCATCGTCCTTTTGGAATATTTCCTCCACTCCAAGATATTTGTATTGGAACTCTTGCTGATTGTTCGTAAAAGCACATTTTTCTCCAGAGTCCATGCTCTCCAGCCATTTCTCCATGATCTGATGTGTGTATGATAATAGTGTTCTCTAATTGACCTGTAGATTCCAATGTGTCTATAATACGGCCAATTTTTTCATCGAGAAAGCTTACTAGTCCATAATATGCTGCTCTTGCTTTTTTGGTTTGTTCATCTGTATAGGGACCACCTGTACCAGTAAATTTTTGTAATCTTTTTGCAGAAGGAGGAAGATTATCTAGATGCCCTGGTGGTATATCTGGTAAATCAGAGTTATTAGGGTAATATTTATTAAAATATTTTTCGGGGACTTTTAATGGAAAATGAGGGGATATAAATCCGCAAACTAATGCCCAAGGATTTTCCTTTCTAGCATCATCCCTTAAATAGCTATGCGCAGCTTGTTCTACGTAGTCATCATGTACTGTCACAGGACTTGTGCCAGGTCCTGCTTCCAAAACATCCTCCCATGGTTTTTTTGCTTCAGGCATTTTATCTTTCCATCGGTATACTGGAAGCATATTGTCAGAATGTGGATCAAATGTTAGTTGTTTATCGAAACCATTAAGAGGTTTCGGTCCCATCATATGCATTTTTCCATTTAGTGCAGTTTCATATCCTACAGATTTTAGAAGCCAAGGCCAAGTGATTCTCCCTACATATAATGGAGTGGCATTATCCCAACCTTCGCAATGGCTTACATATTTTCCTGTCATCATTGATAGTCTAGAAGGTGTGCACAAAGGGGAGTTGCAATAACCATTTTCGAAAGTTGTTCCCATTTCAGCCAGTCTATCCATATTTGGAGTTTCTACCAAAGGATGTCCATACGTTCCACTAAACATAGGTCCATGCTCGTCAGACATTATCATAAGTATATTAGGTAAATCTTTTTTAGACATTTAAGTACAGACTATTAACAATTTTGGATAATTAATAAAAATATTTATCTTCTATGAAGTCTACATTAAATTTATAAAATTAGAAATTATTTGTAGCTTAGAAAATCTTCTTCAGTTAATTTATAAGCCCAATGTTGTAAAGTTTGTCGTATTTTTGGGCTGATTGATTCATCATTAAAACTGCTATTTTTTTTAGTTATTAAATTGACAAGTTGTTTAAAAAATCGACCCTTGTGCCCAGCAATTCTTGACCATCTATCAATTTGCCTTTCATCATCTTCACATCTTCTACCTAAATAAAAATCACAATACCAATGCACCCAACCATATGGATGAAATTTTGTAATCCATTTTTTAGATTCCCAAAAGGCTAAATCTGTACCTACTTTAACTTTATAAAGATTTATATATTTATCATAATCTTCCCAAGAATTTGTGAGGTAGTTTTCTGGAATATCATACCACCATTCTTTAGGATAATTAGTATGTATATTTTGGTAATTTTTCCCAGTAATTGAAGAATGAATTGGTCTCCAGTAAGTACCTCCGAAACTACCAAACTTGAATATTTCTGAAGGTGTTAGATTTGGAGTGAAATTTGGAAAATCACTAAAATGAATTTTTTCCATTAATATAATTTATCGTCCATACCAATCATCGCCATAAATTTCATTCAAAGTAATAGATGGATCAGAAAAATTATCTTCTATATCTAGGATATTTTCTTGTGAAGAATTCTCCTCCAGAAGAACTTTTTCAGTAGTTGTACTATAAAAACCTAACAAAGAAAAAATCGATAAGGAGAAAGCTACAATAATTAATAATACCTTAGTCATAATAAACTCCTTTGATATTCACTTACATCATGCGGAAAAAACATTAATTTCTGGCCATTTTCTTGGTTGTTCTTTGTGAAAGCCTTTTGTCTTAGGGAAGTCATTACATAACCAGGCATGATTGTAAATCTTAGGATCTACAGATCTTGTTTCAAAAAAGTGAAAGGTTTCAAGTATTCTCATCATTTATTTATCTCCAAATGAATTTATATATATTAGTGTACCATTTACGTAATACGTAATGTTAAGGGAATATTAAATCTTTATCAATAAATTTAAATTAATTTTATATATTAAAATTACGAGATTCGTATAAATAGTATATTTTATGTAAAGATTATTTCAAATTATAATTTAAATAAAATTTATTAACAAATAATTAAAAATTTATTTATGAAATTCGAATATATGTAAATTAAATATTATTGGGATTTTTAGCGAATAAAATTGTTACACATGCGATAATACATAAAGAAATCATAATTAAGAAAGATGATTCATAAGATCCAGTTTTGTCATAACTCAATCCAACAATCACAGGGGATATCATCATTGATAATGCCATAGGAAATGCTGCCAATCCAGAAATGGTACCGAAGTGTTTTTTTCCAAAGTATTCACCTCTAATTGCGTGAAAAATTGGTGTTCGTGAACCAAATCCAATACCCCATACTATAGAAAAAATACATGCAACTAAAATATTTTCAGCATTCATAATTATTACGAGTGCTATGCCTTGAGTAAAAATAAATAACGGTAATAGTATCCTCTTATTTAATTTATCACCTAAGGTACCTCCAAGAATTTGAAATGAAAATGCGGATATGGCAGTCAATGACATTACTAAACCAGATTGTTGTGGAGAAAGATTTACTCCATTTACATCCGTTAGATGTAAAAATATATGAGCGGACATTGCTCCTACTGAAAAATTTACAAGAGCATGTGATATTGAAAGAGACCAAAATGCTTTTGTTTTTATGGCTTCAGAAACAGTAAAATCTTTATTTTTGTATATTTTTGTTTTATTTATTTCTGTTTCTTCTATATTTTTAGGAGGTTTTTTTCCTATTATTTTGCTCAGTATTGGAGCAAATATAATACTTATAATTCCAATAAAAAAGAAAGTTGGTCTCCAGCCATAAATTGTGATTCCCCAAATAATCAATGGTACTAACAATCCAGAAAGAGATGAACCTCCAATAACCATAGCCATACCTGTAGCTTTAAATTTATTCATCCATAAATTAACTGAAACTATGGAGGGTACAAAGCCTCCTATTGAAAAACCTAGAGATAGAATAAAAAATGTTATGTAATATTCAATAGGATTGTCAATTTTTGAAAAAAGTAATAATCCTATTCCTCCTAAAATTAGACCTATTAGTACCATTTTTCCTGGCCCAAATTTATCACACAGCCATCCTTCTAAAGGACCTAATAATGCACCTCCAAATCTACCAAAAGATGCAACACCTGAAACCATAGCTCTAGACCAGCCAAACTCATCTTCAATGGCTCTGAACAGGGTGCTTGATGCTTGAAAAGTTGGGCCTGAGCTTATCACCATATTGAATCCACCTGCCAAAGAAACCCACCAACCGTAACCTACTTTTTTCTTTCTAAATATACGCAATTTTAGAAGAGATTAATTATTGGGTGAATATTCGGTTGAATGCAGCATGGATTCTTCTAAATATTTGTAGGGTGTATATAATCTTATTCCTAAATTTAGATTACTTAGAATGTTTATATTTTTATTGTTTAATATTTTTCCGACTATAAGAGTTCCAGATTTAGTCGCAATATAAGCTGAATTATTATTTATTTTATAAATTATTCCTGATTGAAATGGATGGAAAGGTCCATCGTTAAATTCAGAATAGCAATCTTTAAGGTAAACTTTTTCTTTCTGAATAAATGTCATGGCTCCAGTATATGGTTCATCAAAACCACAAATGAAATTTTCAATCTCAGTAGTATCCCATTTCCAGTCTATATAACCTTGTTTTGTTGAGGATAATCTAGGGAAATATATACTAAAACTTTCTTGAAGATTATTATGGGGTAATTCTTTTTTATTATTTATATCATCAAGAAATTCAAAAATAAATTCCAATTCTTTTTTGACAGCAAAATCAAAATAATCACTCGGTGTTCTAGCACTTGGAGGAAAGAAGTATTCTTTAGTTTTAATAATTTCTCCTGAATCAAAAATACCTTGTTTTGTTTCTTCATTTACAATTTGAATATTACATGCTCCAATTTTATTTTTTCTCAATATTTGCCATGTGTAATGAGCACCTCCTCGATATTGTGGTAATCTAACCCCCATTAAGTCCACTAATCTTCCTTCAAATTTATTGATTATACTTTTTGAAAAACTCCATGGTTCACCTAGTCCTATTCCTAAAGTTTTATTGGTTATGAGTGGGATTAATTTTTTTTCAGAATTTATATCCTCTGTTGAAATAAATGTTATTGAATGTTCTTTTAGTACAGATCCTAATGTTTTTCCATCCTGATAGATCTTTTCATTGATTTGTCTCTGGCAAGTAAAAATATTTACATCATAATCTTTCGATTTTTTCAATTTTATTGCCAATTCAGCACATATTCTTGAACCACCGAAAAGAATTATATTTTTTATTTTATTCATCTTTATCATTCCAATTTATATTCTTTTTTGAAATTAATTCTTGCTTATAATATTTTTCTAGGTATTTATAAACATTATTAAATTCTAAGTTGGTAATTTTACATAAATCAACGATACTTTTTTCTCCATCTATATTAAAGAGTAATTCATTATTGTACTTATTATGGTTTTCTGGATCATTTAATCTATCAAAATATAAATTTCTTTTAGATAAATATGGAGGAAGAAAGTTAGTGAATGATGGTATGTAATCTTTTTCTAATATATTAATGAAATTCAATGAAATAATTATAGCTTCTTCTAGAGATTTTGGATCAATTTTTTCAGGAGTATCTGCACTAGTATGATAGTACTCAAAAGGTGATTTTTGTATTGCTACGGAAGGTATTGAAATTGTTGGCCAAGAATAAATTCTTTCATCGTTCCCGTAACCTTCAAAGAATCCAATGTTTTTTTGTTGGATACCTGAAGATAAAAAACCAAGCTCTAGTGTTTTATCAATTTTTGAAGAAGAACTTAAACTATGTTTTAAATTCCAAAGATTCCCTGCTCCAACTGTCTCTAAATTCAACATAGCAATTGTATTTTTAATTTTTTCTATGTTGTTGCCAGCAAAAAAAATAGTGCCTATTAATTCTGGAGATAAAATTACTTGATAAGAATATTTTCTGTTTTTTATTTCAGATAGAAATTTAATCAATTCTATTGCTACAACACACCCACTTAGGTCATCGTTACAAAGTTCGTCGATGTGAGCACATATGCATATAGTTTGATTAGTTTCTCCTTGTAAAAATATTTCTGCTACCTTCATTGGAGAATCTTTTCGAATTGTAGAAATTTTTACAAAATATTTATCATCTTTCATAGACATCCATTTTTTGTAAGGTAAAGTAATTCCCCAATCATTTAATTGAAAGTTATATGCATTTCGATGTTCTAATAAAAATTCATCAGGATGATTTTTATCAGTAGTAAGATGATTTTCTATTTCTCTTTTATCAAACCAACCTTCAATTTCTTCGCTAAATGGCGCTACAAAGAGAGGTGATTCCAATGATGAAGTTATTATATTGTCATTTGAATCTTTAATATATGCTTCTTTTATTTCCCAACTTTTTGGCACTTCCCAATCTCCACAAATAGAACCTGAAGGGAATTCATGTATTTCAGTTAAAGGTATTTCTCTTTTTACTATTTCAAATGCCTTATCTAATCCGGGAGAATTGATCATTCTTTCTAAAGGGGATAATTCATTAATTAAAATGATTGCATTATTTACTGCATTATCTAGATTTTTTTTATGAGGAATTATATTATCTTCTCGCTTAAACTCTATGAATTATTTTGCAACATATCTGTCGTTTAATATGGCAACATTCTATCAATATAAATTAAACTATAATAGATAAAATCTAGGTATTAATTGAGATAACATCTGGTGTTATTATTTGGTTTTAAAAATCCATTTAAGAGATTCTGCAAAAAGAGATCCTCCATGATTAAGACTATGTCCTCCAGAACCAAATTCAAACCTATAACTGTACCCGGCGAATTTTAATGCTGAAGCCATTTCTTTATTTGATAATCCCCAATTTCCATAAATATTATTCAGATCTAATTTACCACTTTGAAGAAATACTTTAATTGGCTTTCTTTCTCTACTACGGATTATTGAAGGATAATTATGTCCTCCTCTTATATTTGTGAATGAACCACAGTGGCTAATGACATTACCAAATGAATTAGGGTCATGCCAAGCAGCATTGAAAGAACAAATTCCTCCACTGGACATACCTATTAGTAATCTTCTAGATGGTTCCTCAGTTATTTCAATACTAATTTCATTTAATACAAAAGGCATTAATTCATTAAGTATAAATTTTAGATAATTTTCATCACAGCTATCGTACTCTATGCTTCTTTGTAAATGTGCTTCTTTACTTCTTGATGTACCTAATGGATTTTTTTTTACACCTTTAGGTCGACCAGGCATTACGAAAATTGCTATAAAAGGATCAATTTCTTTTTTGTATATAAGGTTATCAAAAACCGATGTAGCCCTTACTGGACCATTTAAGTTCATATAGGAATCCCCATCCTGCAAGATAATTAAACCTAGGTCTTTAGTTTTGGAAGTGACAGGTAAATATATTGATATATCTCGGCTTGTACCACTAAACACTTCTGAATGATTCCAATCAGAGAAATGAATAATTTTACCTTCTGGGACGTTCACGTTTTTATTAGAATCTGAACAAGGATAATAATTTACATCACCTGAGATATCTCTAGGTTCATTATTAGATCGGCCGTTTACGATATCATCTCTTAATAAACTATTATTTAAACCTAATTTTTCGTAAGTAATAAAATCCATATATGTATACTCCTATAATAAATAAAATACTGAATGTATGAATAAATTTTATATTCCTCTAATTGTCCCTCCAGATGATGTAGGTTTTTTTATAGGAGGATGCTTAGCGATTTCGTCTTCATTCAATTCTAGACCTAGTCCTGGTTCATCATTCAGATCGATATAACCGTTTTTTTGTCTTATAAATCCGTTAAGTACAGTAAAATAATGTTCTGAATAAAATTCTGCATGATATTCCTGTATTTCAAAGTTGATTATTGATGCATCAAGTTGTAATTCAGCTGTTGCTCCAATAGGTGAGCATACGTTATGAGGTGCCATAGTGATATGTTTAGATTCTGCTATAGCTGCTATTTTTTTTAATTCGGTAATTCCCCCAGCATTAGCTATATCTGGTTGAAGTACGTCTGCGGCGTGTCTTTCTATAATTTCAGCAAAGGGAAATTTTGTATAAAGTCTTTCTCCTGTAGCAATGGGAATATTGACTTTATTACGTACTTCCAATAATTCAGAAATTCTTTCTTGAGAAACTGGTTCTTCGTAGAATAATGGTTGATATTGCTCCATTCGTCTCCCTAGTTGGATCGCGTTCATTACATTAAATTTAGCATGAGCTTCAATTAGTATATCTATGTTTTGACCAACAGCTTTTCTTACAGCAGCTACTCTTTCTTCGGCAAGCTGGGCTTCTTTTAGTGAAATCTTGTAATAATTTTTTTGGGCAAAAGGATCAAATTTTAAAGCTGTATAACCCATATCTGCTACTACTTTAGCTTCTTCAGCATTTTGTTTTGGAGTTCCAGGATTTGTATACCAACCATTAGCATAAACTCGAATTTTTTTTCTATGAGCTCCTCCTAATAATTTCCAAACAGGCATATCCAATAAACGGCCTTTTAAGTCCCATAAAGCAATATCAATTCCTGATAATGCAGTTGTAGCTAATCTACCACCTCTCGCTTGTCTATCTTGATAAATGTTAGTCCAATGCACTTCAGATTCTAAAGGATCTTTACCTTTCAAATATTTTTCTACAAAATTGGTTGCGAGTGCTTTTACTTGATCATCGTCTTCCATTGGGGACGCATCTCCAAGGCCATAATAATTTGGGTCATCAGTATTTATTTTTAAAATCAACCAATTACGCTGTGCGTTGTGATGATTTGCAGAAAATTGTCTGAATTCAATATCGGTTATTGCTGGCATGTTTAGATCTATCTTTCTTCCTAATTAATATTTTCATTATATAAAAAACGTCATGAAGGTTTAATTTATAATTCAGGTGAGAAAAAATTAGTTTTCGAACCATTATTTATATTTTTATTGTTCAGTAGCAGGTGTGTAATTGAAATCAGAAGCTTTCTTAAGAGCATCGACTGCATCTTTAGGATCAATAAGTACTGTTGTTGAAATATTCGATAATGCACCTGATGATGCAACTTTCATCAACATTGAAGCAGTAGTAATATTATCAGGTGATTCTACTATGATAACAATGTCATCATCACCAAAAGTATAATATCCTTCAATTATTTTACAGCCTTGTGCTTCCATCTGTTTTCCGACAACCTCAATTCTATTTTGAGGGTTACCTATCTGTGCAGCCCAAGCTTCTGATGTATAACTACCTCTTATTAGGTATTTTCCCATTTATATCTCCTTAATTATTATTGATAATATCCTATAAATTGATCTTAATTAATAAATGTTTCTTTCAAATTAAATTAGATTAAAATTGTATGAAATTATTTTATTATTTATAAAAATTATGGATGTATTACTACTTTAGTATAACCATCTTCTCTACGATCAAATTTAACGTATGCATCAGGTGCTTCTTCAAGTGAAACTTCATGTGATACAACAAAACTAGGTTTGGCTCTTTCTGCGATAATTAAATCTCTTAAATATGCATTGTAACTTTTAACATTACATTGCCCAGTAGCTAGTTTAAGACCTTTTTCAAATAATCTACCAAAATTAATAGATAGAGCACCTTTTTTAGCATTTTCATCTACTCCACCTGGATCAGAAGGAACATAAAGACCTGGAATACCAAGTGCACCCGTAGGATTGACTACTTCTATTAATTGATTTAGTACTATATTAGGAACTTCATCTTGTTCTCCTCCGGCGGCAGAAGAACCTGCACTTGTAGCTTGATATCCTACAGCATCAATTGCTTTATCAACCCCATTACCACCTCTAATATCCTTTATTTGTTTTACAGGATCTGCATCATCATAATTAATTGGAATAGCACCAAATTCAGAAGCTTTATCTAATCTTTCTTTGACATGATCAATGGCATAAACTTCGGCAGCTCCTCTAATTATGCAACTGTAGGCTGCCATTAATCCAACTGGACCTGCTCCGAAAACTGCTACGCTTTCTCCTGGTTTAACACCTGCTAATTCTGCTCCATGATAGCCAGTAGGGAAGATATCAGCTAGCAGAGAAAAATCCGTTTCATGTTCTGTTCCTTTTGGTAGAGGTAGACAGTTAAAATCAGCAAAAGGAACTTGTAAATATTCTGCTTGACCTCCAACCCATGGACCCATAGCAACATATCCATAAGCGCCACCTGCAAATCCAGGGTTAACTGTTGTACAAAATCCTGTGAAACTTCCTAGACAATTTTTACAAAATCCACATGCTACATTGAAAGGCATTACAACTCTATCTCCAACCTTCCTTTCTTTTACGGCAGGACCTACTTCCTCTATAATACCCATGTTTTCATGTCCAAAAACTATCCCTGGTTCAGCAGAAGTTCTACCTTCATACATATGTAGATCTGAACCACATATACATGAAGAGGTAATCCTAACTATTGCGTCATTTGGGTGATTGATTTTTGGGTCATCCACGTTTTCTATTGCAACCTCGAAAGGTTTCTTATACACAACTGCTTTCATTTCTTACTCCTTGAAATGTTTATTTAATTTTTTCTAATTTGGTGTAACGTCCGCCTATTAACCACTCACCTGAATAAATATTTCCTAATTTATCCGTAGCGATACCATGAGGACTATTAAATTTTCCTGTTTCTAAAATTTTTGATCGGATAGTATTCCCTTTGTCATCAATATTATTAGGCCAACCTGGGACATCTTCAGGACTATTTCGTTCAACTCTGGAAATAGATTCATTTTCTCCAATATATGTAATAAAAGTATCTTCTATATCGAATACTGCTAAACGTGCACGTAATTCTGCAACTATCATATATGAATTATCAATTGCAAAAGCACTGGGACTATTTAGTACTTCAGATCCAAAAGATCGTATAAATGATCCCTCTAGGTCATAAACTTGAATTCTACGATTAGCTCTATCAGCAACATATAATTCAGGGTTTGATTTTCTATAATCGATCCATACTCCATGTGGGCAATCGAATCGGCCAGCAGAACCTTCCTCTCCATTTATTGATGAAATTAATTCCCCAGAAGAACTAAATCTATGTACATAACTTTCTCCATAACCGTCAGCTACCCATATATCGTCATTTCCACCTTCTGATTTATCAAATACTGTTAGTGAAGTTGGAGCAAATGTTCCATCGTTATACACAGAGTGTTTTGGTTGAGAAATGATTTGTATCACATTTCCATCAAGAGAAACACATATAACTTGTCCACCTAAATCTCCCTGTATTTGTTCATAAACTCCTTTGATGTTTAAGTTTTTTCTTCCAGGATCAGCAATCCATAAATTTTGTTCATTTTTATTATTAGAAGAAAGAGCTAATTGATGTCCTTCACGTATTGGTACAGAAAAAGAATTTATTAATTCCCCATCTCTATTAAATATAATTACCAATGGTTCTGTAGGGTGAATAGCAACTATATTTTGCTCTGAAGTTACTGACATTCCATGGTGTGCCCATCCGTCGGTTTCCGGTAATTTAGCCCAGTTATCTATCCATTTATAGGAGAATTCTCCATTACCTATTTGCACTATTCGGAACCTTAATATAAAAATTAGTAAACTTTCGTAGGCTGATTCTACATTATATTTTACTTAGTTTCTAGTCTGTAGGGTTAATTCACATTCACTTGTTATCTAAGTATCACAACTTACATATATAAATTTGGATTAGAATTTTATACAAAAATCAAACTATCAAAAAAACAATCTAAAAACTAAGAAGTTAATATTTTATTTGGTGTAGATTTTACGAAATAACTATATTGTTACCGAAATAAAATAGTTTATAAATATAGTTATTTCGTAAAAAATTATTTTGGAATATTAATATGAAAAAACCCAATATTATTCTTATGGTTGCAGATGATATGGGATATGGAGATTTTGGACTGTATTCTGAGGGTAGAGTACACACCCCGGTACTAGATGATCTAGCATCTGAATCTTTGCGTCTTACTCAACATTATGCCGGTTCTGCAGTGTGCTCTCCATCAAGAGCTGCTCTTCTTACCGGACGGTATCCGATTCGTACCGGTGCTATTACTCCTCAGGAAGTACTTGGTTATGATCGGATCGGACTAGAAGAGACTACTATTGCCGATTCTTTCAAGGCATCTGGATATAGTACAGGTATGGTTGGTAAATGGCATAATGGTGCCCTTGATCCCAGATTTCACCCAAACGCCCGAGGATTTGATGAATTTATTGGTTTCCGAGGTGGTTGGGCTGACTATTATAAATGGAATCTAGATCGAAACGGATCGTTTGAAAAATCTGATGGCAGATATCTCACCGATGTACTTGCTGATGAAGCTGTAGGGTTTATATCACGCCATTCCAACGAACAGTTTTTTCTTATGATCACTTGGAATGCACCTCATAGTCCTTTACAGGCCCCTGAATATATTACTCAAAAATATGTTGATGCTGGATTTGAATTAGGTATCGCTGTCATTTACGCAATGATTGAGGTTATGGATAGTGGAATAGGCAAGGTTCGTCAAGCCCTTGATTCATCTGGAATAGCTGATGATACTATCTTGATGTTTACGAGTGATAACGGTCCTGCATTTACTCATAGAGAAGATCAAATTTCTAGTGATATGTCTGTAGATGGAAGAAGATTTAATTGTGGTTTTGCTGGTGCGAAATCATCAGTTTATGAAGGTGGAATTCGGGTGCCTATGATAGCCAAATGGGCGAACGGATTGCCTATGGATAAAGATATCAATGAACAATTTGTTTTTACAGACTGGTTACCAACATTACTTTCTTTGGTTGATGCTGGCCATATAGGGAACAAACCTCTGGACGGATACGATATGACATCAGTATTACGTGGAGAAACAACTAATTTTGAACCTAGACGCTTCTGGCAATGGAATCATTATTCGCCTATCGGTATGACTAATGCGGCAATCAGAGATGGTTCATGGAAACTTGTGAGACCAGCATTGAATATCAGTTATGCTACTGATACAGATCAATCTTTATCAGAACGTTATGTTGAGAAAGATATCGAATATAAGTATTATCCAGAAAATATCAATGAAATCTTTAACTGGGAGGAACCAGAACGACTTATACCTGATCCACCTAATCCAGAACTCTATAATATTGATTCTGATCCTAGGGAAGAAGTTAATCTAGCAGATAGCAATCCAGAGGTAGCGAGAAGGCTATTGATTGATCTAGAATCATGGTTTGAAGAAGTCGAAAAAGAACGTCTATCTTTATTTCAGTAATTACACTTAATATTGCGTTACGATTTATTTCTTAATTGAGGAAATCTTGACCTATATATTGATAGTTTAGGTTGATCACCATCTTCTATTTTGAGCCATATTCCCCATTGTTTTGAGTCAAGAATTCTTTTATTAAATCTCGATTTTTTGAAAAATTTTTATCCTCTTTCGAAACAAATGGGTTATCTACGATAACTGCGTCTAAAGGTGTCCCTCCAAAGTTATTTTTGGAGTTTATATTTGCACCTTTTTCAATAAGTAACTTTACCATTTCTTCAATAC
>CAZBHC010000023.1:0-9944 GCA_964491775.1 uncultured Dehalococcoidales bacterium
AACTAAAATAATATCTTTTCTAAAATCCTTAATAGCTTTTGACATTAATTTTTCTCCATATCCCCAACCATATATAGCAGCTGTATCAAATAAATTAACACCTAAATCATATGCTATACGTGCGGCCTTTATAGCCTCTTCGTCATCAAAATCTCCATATTGTCCTCTACCCATAGGCCAACCACCATATCCTAAAACTGATGTTTTAAGATCACTGTTCCCGAAACTTCTAGTCCTCAATTTATCTCCCTTATAAAATCTTATGAGCTAATCACTAATAATCTAAAATATTATTTATTCTTCTTTTAAAAAAGTAAAAGTCGAATCGTTTTTAGAAGTTTTTGATAAATTATCCATAAACTTATATTTTGAAACTTTTTCAAAAGTTTTTATTATTTCATTAGTATCTAGGTAATTATCCTTCGACTTAAGAATACATAAATTATTTATAAAAATACCCCTTAAGAATTTTGACCAATGTGTAACAGTTTTAATTTCACCTTTATTCATTTGACAAAAATTAACTTTATATCTCTTAAAATAATTTACATTATCAAAGTTTATTGCCTTGGAATGTTCAATAGGTAAAAAATCCCATATCTCTTTTTTTTCACCAATTTTAGATACTAATTTTGTTATTGGTTTTTTCCATAAATTTGCACAAGAAGAAGACCCAAGATTAGCACTCATTTTAAGTTTGTAATTAGGTATTAAATCATCCGGTCTAAGTATCCCGAATAATCCAGATATTATCAGTACATTTTGATTAAAAAAAGATTTTTGAAAATCATTTAACTGACCATAGTTAATGGCATCATACATAACACCCGTATATCTACTAATTGCAGGCATAGTAAATGATTTATAAATAGATAAATTAGAAAAAATTGCCTCTTCTAAAGCAATACCTTTAACTCCAAGTAATTTAGGAGGAAATTCGGTTTTCATTATTGAAATTAAATTATTAATTAATTTTTCTCTATAAACATTTAATTCCTTAAAGGATAAATTAGTGATATTTAAAGCTTTATCTGTCCCATCTTTATTTTTACCTTCAGAGGGAGGAATTAATATTAGTAGATTAGATTTTGTATTTATCATATAAAAAACAAAAGTATTTTATGATATTTTATATAAGAATAAACTTGTAAATCAATTGCTCAAGAGAAAGCAAATTCCAAATTCTATACCAAATATAAAATTAGGAAAAATAGATTTTCCTCGCCTAGTGATGGGTATCCACCCGTTTGATGGAGTCTCTTACAAAAATAAAGAAATAGATAAACAAAATCTCAAACTATTTAACACGGTTTCACCAGTAAAAAAAATCTTAGAACACGCAATAAAAGAACATGAATTTTCCTTCGTACAGATTGACCATATGAATCCAATACTTAATAGGATGCATTTACAAGCTATATACGAAACCGAATTATCACTAAATAAGAAAATTGGATTATTGGCATATATACTAATACCTATTAGCCTCAATGGAGTATTAACTTCATATTCTGATAAAGCTTACTCGACTTTATATGCAAATGATTTATTATTAGCCGGGAACAAATATCATAAAAAAATTCATGATGATGAAATACTTAAATATAATTTAGGAGGTAATTTCAAAAATTTAATTACTCCAGATAAAATAACACCATTCACAAAAAAGGAAATAGAGAATCTATCAATCGATTATAGGACGTTAGAGCAATATCTAGGTTTTTTTGCTGGTTGTGAAATACTAGTTGCAGATCCAGGCGCAGAAATAGATTTACTTGCTGCAACTGGAAGATTTGATCTAATTAAAGAATATATAGCGTTTCTTCGTAAAAGATTTAAAGTAGTTATTACTAGTGTTCACCATGCTGGTTCTACAATTCCGTTATTAGAAAAAGAGGGTATAGATGTGGATGGATATTTAACACCTATAAATTATTTAGGTATGTTTATGTTTCCAACACGTGATTTAGCAATCGATGCTATAAAGCAAACAAGTAAACCAGTTATAGCAATGAAAGCATTAGCTGGAGGGAGATATTTAGGGACAAAAGCATTTGAATACGTCTATAACGATGTTCAAGTCGAAAGTTGTATGTTTGGGTTAGGAACCATAAACCAAGTGGATGAAACAGCAAATTCAGCAAAAACCGTACTTGGTATCTGAAACTATTATCTAAAAAAAAGTATGTATATACAACTATATGGGTAAGATTATTGATACCGTGTATCATACCTGTATACATGTAAATTACATGTATACGTGTAAGACATAAAATTGGAGGTTATTTAACATTTGAGCTACTACTCTGGAAAAAGAACAAGAAATATATATGACCCATATTCAGAAAATACATTTAATGTAAGTAGAACAAGAATTGAATTATTTATGGAATGTCCAAGATGTTTTTATATAGATAGAAGACTAGGGGTAGACAGACCACCAGGATTTCCATTTACTATAAATAATACAGTCGATAGTAGGTTAAAAAATGAATTTGATAAATACAGACTAATAGGTAATCCTCATCCTTTGATGAAAGAAAATAATGTAGATGCAATTCCTGCCAATCATCCAAAGATCAATGAATGGAGAGAAAATTTCAAAGGTATTAAACATTATCATGAAAAAACTAACATAACAATTACCGGAGCGATTGATGACTTATGGATCAACTCAAAAAAAGAGTTAATTATTGTAGATTACAAGGCCACATCTAATAAAGAATCAATTTATGAACTAAATAACACTTGGCATAATGCATATCGCAGACAAATGGATATTTATCAATGGCTTTTGATACAAAATGAAAATGCGGTTAGTGAAGTTAGTTACTTTTTATATTGTAATGCTAAAAAGGAAGATATTGATTTCAACAATACTCTTAATTTTGAAATGACATTAATTCCATATAAAGCAGATCCAAGTTGGATAGAAAATAAAATATATGATATCAAAAATTGTTTAGATTCAAGTAATATACCTGAAGCTTCAATGAAATGTGATTATTGTAAGTATATTCAATCATATAATTCTGAAATTTCAGAATTCGACTTTTAATCTCTTTTTATGATCTTTTTATTAAATCCCCATTTGGGATAATAATCATAAATATTGATTTCATCATTAGGTGTACCTAGTGTTTGAGGAGGAACTTTAAATTGTTCTATACTAGTCATATCAGTACCAATAAATTTCATCCCACATTTTATCTGTGTACGAGCAGAAGGAACATTCCATGGGCCAACAGAACTAAATGGTATATAACCGTTATCAAAAGCCCATCTTCCAGCAGCAGAATAAACTGTACTTCCCAATCCTGAAAAATTTAATTCAGTATCCACATCAACCCCTATTTCAACAAATCCACCACCCACATCTTTTAACGTAGCACAGGCTATGATTTGATCATTTTGTTTAATTACAAATCCTCTTAAACAATCCAAATAATTATGCCAAAAGAATTTAACATCTAAACTATCTTTAATTTGTGACGTATTAAGGATTTCCACTTCATGTAATACTATATCAATCCAATCATTTTCTTCAGCAAACATAATCCAACTAGGGCCCCATACATAGTAACCATATTTATGTGTTATCTCAGCAATCTCATACTTCCCATAATCAGAAAATAAAAGTTCTCTTTGTAAACTTTTAATTAGTTCAATAATTTGAGTTTCAACTTCCTTTTGTACTGATAGATATATATTATTCTTGTAATCAAAAATCCAGAGGGGATTTAACTCTATATTTGAATGAGCCACAAATATATTATTTTCAACTTTTTCATAATTTGGAATTTTATTATTTATCCAATTATTTATTATTTTGTCTAAATTACTATTTATATACATATGTAATATATCCTACAAATATTTCTATATGATGTATTTACACCACAGTTACTAATTTGTACTATTAAGATAAATGTTAATGCTTAATTTATTATAAATAAAGGGGAAATTATGGATTTTGTACAAATCAGTTTTTGGATAGCTACTGCAGCGATGTTGGCTTCAACAGTCTTCTTTTTTCTTGAAAGATATGATGTTGCACCAAAATGGAGAACATCTGTTACTGTTGCAGGTTTAGTAACTGGAGTTGCCTTCTGGCATTATCTATACATGAGAGGTGTTTGGATAGACACTGGAAATAGTCCTACAGAGTTACGATATGTGGATTGGCTGATAACAGTCCCATTACAAATATTAGAGTTCTATTTAATTTTACTAGCGGTTACCAAAGTAAAGATTTCATTATTTTGGAAACTGCTAGTTTCTTCGCTAGTAATGCTAGTATTTGGTTACTTAGGAGAAGCGGGTTACCTTAATAATATAATCGCATTTTCAATCGGAATGCTTGGGTGGATATACGTAATATATCTTATATATTTTGGAGAAGCCAAAAAGGTAAATGCTATTAGTAATAATAGTGCTAGTCAAATGGCATTTAATGCAATTAGATTAATTGTATTAATCGGTTGGGCTATATATCCAATTGGTTACGTGTTGGGAAATTTTGGAGACCTTGGAATGGAAGGAATGAAAGCTATGAATTCAATTTACAATCTAGCCGATTTAGTGAATAAAACGGCATTTGGTATTGTTATTTGGGCTGCGGCGAAAAAGGATAGTCAGAATTAGTTTTAGATAAAAAAAACCCTCTAGAATATTGGGGGGTTTTTTTTATTAATATTGGTGGGCCCTGTGGGAATCGAACCCACGACCCACAGCTTAAAAGGCTGGTGCTCTACCTGACTGAGCTAAGGGCCCCTAGATAATTCTAATAGGAAATCAGTGTATATTAAAATAATAATTAGAAAAATAATTTAGTAGTTACATATATATAATAACTCACAAATTATAATATCTCATTATATTGGAGTACTTAATATTCTATATATTTCGATTAGAATGGATAAAATTATTTATAACAAATTACAATAACAAAAAAAATCCTAGTTTGACGAAGTTTCAAAGAAATTAATTATGATAAAAAATAAAGACAAAAAATACGATATCTTACTAAAAGGAGGAACAGTAATTGATCCTTCAAATAATATACATAAAAAAATGGATGTCGCAGTTTCTAATCAATTCATAGCAAAAGTAGGCACAAATATTAATGAAAATCATTCGAGGAAAGTTGTAGATGTCTCTGGCTTACTAATAACACCAGGATTAATTGATTTACACGCTCATTTTTTTGGATATTTTGCATCTATTCAACCAGACCCACATTGCATACCAAATGGTACAACTACAGCTGTAGATGCTGGAGGTTCAGGGCATAAAACATTCGATGAATTTAACAGTAATATTATTTCAAAATCTATAACTAGAATATTAGCTTTGATTAATATTGCTGGTGAAGGAATGGTAGGCCAACCAGAACAAGATTTAGAAGGAATGTCTTCAGAATTAACAATCGAGAAAATTAAACAAAGGCCAGACTTAATTATCGGGGTGAAGGTTGCACATTATGAAGGTCCAGGTTGGGAGCCATTAGATAGAGGGGTAGAGTCTGCTAAAAAAACAGGAACGTTTGTAATGGTAGATCAAACCCCAATAAAATCTAGACCAATGGATAAGATGATGCTAAATCACTTAAATCCTGGTGATATAGTCACACACTGTTATGGTTATTCAAAACCTATGATAGATAGAAATAATAAAGTTCATAAATATTTCTATGAAGCTCGTAAAAAGGGAATATTGTTCGATGTAGGGCATGGAGCTGGAAGCTTCTCTTTCAAAATTGCGAATGCAGCACTTAAGGAAGAATTTCTACCAGATACCATCAGTACAGATATGCATGTTAATAGTATTATAAACAACCAAGCATCTATGCCTGAAGTGATGTCAAGATTACTTGCCTGTGGCATGAAATTGGATGATATTATAAAAAAATCTACTCTAGATCCTGCAATAAAAATCGGGCATCCCGAATTAGGAACTTTATCTGAATCTGCTATAGCAGATATTGCCATATTAAGTATTAATAATGGAAATTTTGGCCTCACAGATAATGGGTCTGGTATTAGAAAATATTTAACCAATAAAAGAATAAATTGTGAGATGACAATAAAAGATGGTGAGATATTATGGGACCTAAATGGTAGAAGTCGTGATCACTGGGAATGGACTCCTCCACCTTATCAAACCGACTAAATATATTTGCCTATCGATAAATAGTGATTTTTTCCAAAGGCCAATAAATCAACCACACCTTACCTATTATAGACTCTTCTTTTAATGTGCCCCAATTTCTACTATCCAATGATTTTGATCTATTATCTCCAAGAACGAAATATTCACCTTCAGGTACAATTACTGGATAATTTTCATGTATACGATCAGTTTTATTTAAGCTGAATTTTTGAATTTCACCATTAACATAAACATGGTATCCATCTATGTCTATAATGTCTCCTGGTATACCTATAACTCTTTTGACAAAATTTCTTTCATAATCATGAGGAGGAGTAAAAACAATTATTTCACCTCTTTTTGGAGGATGAAAAAGATATTTATTTTGAAAAAAATCTGGAAAAGATTTATACATCAATTTATTTATGAATAATCTTTCACCTTTATTTAGTTCTGGAGCCATGGAGGCACCTTCAACTACTCTAGCCTGTAAAGGGAATTGTACTAAAATGAATATAATAGCAGCGAATACAATAGTTTCAGATATATCTACTAAATTTTTGATAAGATTTACTCCCATGAAATCAAAAGACTGTATTTTTTATAGCGTATTAATTTGTAGCGTATTAATATATAGCGTATTAATATAAAAATATAAATAAAATACATATTTACTCTAATACAATAGTAATCAAAGAAAATTAAGAAAATTATGATAATTGATAGATCCAATATATTTTTAGAAAGAGAAAAGTATAGATTATGACTCTGAGTGATAGAACAATAAAAGAAGAAATAAAAAAAGGTAATATTGTGGTTGAACCATTTTCTCCTAGAGATGTACAACCAGCAAGCGTTGATCTTCATCTAGATAACAAAATATTAGTATTCAATAACTCTAGCGCACCTTATATAGATTTAATGAAGGAACTCCCAAACCTTACTACCGAAGTTATAGTACCTGATGATGCTCCTTTCATTTTGCATCCTGGTGAATTTGTTCTTGGGAGTACACTTGAAAAAATATCATTAGCTAACAATATAGTTGCTAGAATAGAAGGTAAAAGTTCTTTAGGAAGACTTGGTCTTCTTATTCATTCTACTGCAGGTTTTATAGACCCAGGCTGGAATGGAAATCTTACCCTAGAATTAGCTAATGTTTCTAGACTACCTATAACATTATATTTTGGAATGAGAATAGGACAAATATCATTTTCTTACTTAACTACCGAAGTAGACCGCACATATGGAAGTAAAGAATTAGGTAGTAGGTATCAAAATCAAGAATCTCCTTTAGCTAGCAAGGCTTATAAAGATTTTAGTTCACACATTAAAAGAAAATGAGTATCTCTTCTCAAGATATAAAATATATAGAAAAAGCAATTCAAATTACAAAAAAAAATGTTGGTTTAGTTGCACCTAGACCAGTGGTTGGTGCATTACTAGTAAAAAATGGAAAGATTATAGGAGAAGGAATTACAGATCCAAGACCAGGAGATCATGCAGAAATAAATGCCATAAATCAAGCAAAAGGAAATACAAAAAACAGCACTTTATATTGCACATTAGAACCGCATGCTTTTCAAGGGATATCTCCACCATGTACAGAAGCAATAATTAAATCTGGAATTAAGCGAGTAGTATGCCCAATAGAAGATCCTAATCCAAAAGTTAGCGGTAATGGATTCAGACAACTCCTATCCTCAAATATTATTATTGATACTAATTTAGATAAAAATATTACAAAGAAATGTAATAAGATAATTCATTACTATAAGCACTTTCTAAAAAATAAACGACCTTTTATAACATTAAAAACAGCTATGAGCCTGGATGGGAAAATAGGTACTCATATAGGTGATTCGAAATGGATTACTAATGAAACATCTAGAAAAGAAGTCCATAGATTAAGGTATCAATCAGATGGAATCATCACAGGAATTGGAACTATATTAAATGATAACCCTAGACTCACTTCAAGAGATAAAAATGGAAAATATCTAGGAAGACCTAGATACAGAATAATATTAGATTCTACAGGAAAAATACCATCTAATAGTAAAATATTTGACGAACCAGGACAGATTATAATTGCATCTACCAAAAAAATTAAGAACCTTCCAAATGATACAGAAAATTTGATCATTCCTGATCAAAACAATAAAGTTTCAATTGATGAATTGATTGTGGAATTAAGCAAAATCGGGCTACATAATTTACTTCTAGAAAGTGGAGGCACACTAAATGCTAATTTTCTTAAACATAAATTAATAGACCAATTTAAGATTTTCGTTGGGAATATAATAATAGGAGGTAATGAATCTTTATCTATATTTAAAGGTCAAGGTTCTAAAATAATTATGAATTCACTAAATACAGAAATAGATTCCATAGAAAAATTTGAAGAAAATTTCTTGGTAACTGGAAGGATTAAATATCCTGAAGTTATTATTTAAAATAAGGTCAAAATGTTTTCAGGAATCATAGAAACAACAGGAAAAATAATTTCTAAATCTGTCCATTCACTTTCTATTAAATGTGAATTTCAAGATTTATTTCAGGATTTGAATGTCTCGGATTCTATATCTGTAGATGGTATTTGTTTGACAATAGTGGATATAGAAAACAAAAGAAATAATTTTAAAGTTGAAATAATACCTGAAACATTATCAAGGACAAACCTAAAATATCTAACTAAAGGTGATGAGGTTAATTTAGAAAGATCAGTTAAATATGGAGGAAGAATTGGTGGTCATTTAGTACAAGGACATATAGATGGAACAGGTCAAGTTAAAAGGATTCTTTCAAAAGAAAATTCAAAAATAATTCAAATTGAACTGACAGATAATTTATTGAAATATTGTGTAGAAAAGGGATATATTGCAATAAATGGAATTAGTTTAACTTTAAAGAAAATCGAACAAGATAAATCTTTCATTGAGGTAGCAGTAATCCCATACACAAATGAAAATACAAATATTAAAAATATAATAAATGGAACAATTTTAAATATTGAAGTAGATATTACAGGAAAATATATTAAAAATTTTATGAATACTTATATATAATTCTTAATATAATATTTTTAAAAAAAATTGAATTCTAAAATTCCAGAAATAAATAATGATTCTTTGGAATCTGTAAAAAAAGCTAGCGATAAAATACGTTCAGGTGGGATGGTAATTATAACTGATGATGAAGACAGGGAGAATGAAGGAGATATAGTTATGGCAGCAGAGGATGCTACTCCTGAATTAATAAACTTCATGGTCACTGAGGCAAGAGGACTAATATGTGTTCCTATGACAGGAGAAAATATTGACCGTTTAGAATTACCAATGCAAGCACAAAAAAATGCAGGACCACATCACACAGCTTTCACCGTTTCAGTAGATGCAGCTCAAGAAATTTCTACAGGAATTTCGGCATCTGACAGAGCCTTAACAATAAAATTACTATCTGATCCAAAGTCAAATTCTTCTCAATTTGTACATCCAGGACATGTTTTTCCTTTAAAATATCACCCAGGAGGAGTCTTGGTAAGAGCTGGCCATACAGAAGGTTCTATAGATTTAATTAAATTGGCGAATAAAAATCCTGCAGCTATAGTATGTGAAATTCTTAATGCTGATGGGACTATGGCTAGAGGTAAACAATTAGAAGATTTATCCAAAAAACACAATATACCTATCGTATCTATTGCTGACATTATTAGCTATAGAATGACTCATGAAACATTAGTAACAAGAGTAGCGGAAACAATAATACCTACCGAATATGGAAAATTTAAATTA
>CAZBHC010000024.1:0-20367 GCA_964491775.1 uncultured Dehalococcoidales bacterium
GAACCTGCGAACGGAATAGGAATTGTACCTCCTAAAGAACGAAATTCTGTATTTTTAAGTACTATAGCAGGATTTTTTTTTGAGCATGGAGATAAAATAACTACTTCATGCCCTCTAGATTGAAGATTGTTACTTAAGGAAGAAATATGTCTTTGTACTCCACCATAATAAGAAAAATCATATGGTGATATTTGAGCAATTTTCACTTAATTTATCCCAAATAATTTAATATAAAAATGTTACTTAAAATAATAAAGCTTTTATTTTATATTTATAAGAAAAAATTATTTGATATCCGAAAATTCTTCCACCGCTCTTCTAGCGTCATCATCTCTCATTTGTATTGAAGGAGACTTCATAAAATATGCTGATGCAGATTCAATAGAACCAGAAACTTTTTTATCTAGTGCAATTTTTGCACATCTTATTGCATCAATAGCGACACCGGCTGAGTTTGGACTATCTTCAACTTCAAGTTTTAATTCAACATTTAATGGTTGATCTCCCCAAGAAGTACCTTCTAGTCTAATATATGCCCACTTCCTATCCTCAAGCCAAGGAACATGATCTGATGGCCCGATATGTACATCATCAGTAGGTAGCTCTTTTTCTAGTTGAGACTGAACCGCATCAGTTTTCGAGATTTTTTTAGATTTTAATCTACTTCTTTCTAACATATTATAGAAATCAGTATTACCTCCAAAATTTAATTGATAAGTCTTATCTAGTCTCACTCCTCTATCTTCGAATAATCTTGCTAAAACTCTATGAACGATTGTTGCTCCTACTTGTGATTTAATATCATCACCAACTATTGGTAAACCTTTATCTATAAAACGTTTTTGCCAATAGGGTTCTTTGGCAATGAATACAGGGATACAGTTAACAAAAGCACAACCTGCTGCTAGTATTTGTTCAACATACCATTTTGTTGCTTGTTCAGAACCTACTGGTAGATAATTTATAACTACATCTACTTTACGTTCTCTTAAAATTTTTACAATATCTGATGTTTCCCCATCAGCTTTTTGAATTATATTTTCTAAATATTCACCTATTCCATCATGCGTCATCCCCCTGTCAACTGATACCCCCATGGAAGGAACATCATGAAATTTTAATGCATTATTATTTTTTGAAAAAATGGCTTCAGAGATATCTTTTCCAACCTTTTCTTTATCAACATCAAAAGCCGCTACAATATTTACATCTCCAACTGTATAACCTCCTAAAATATTATTCATAACCCCAGGAACATTAAATTCAGAAGAGTCATCTAATTCTGAGTATTTATGTATACCTTGAATTAATGATGAGGCACAATTTCCTAAACCTATAATTGCAACATTTATTTTACCCATTGTTTTTACCTATCTATTTTTTTTTAATATCTACATTAAACATATTACAAATATTTGTTGAGAATAATAAAGAATATTTTCTACGATTTTAAATAAAAAGTTCCTATATATTCCTATAAACTATAAAGAAACTTTCATAGATTCTGATATTTCTTTTAAGGATCTAATATTAATTATTGGATTTTCACCATTCCATATATACTCAAAATGATGCTTTAAGACTTTATAATAATCACTATTATTTGCAACCTGGAGTATTGGCACTAGACCATCAATCGAATTAACACTAATATCATTATCTGGTTTACCAAAGTGATAAGATTCTACAAAACAAAAATTATTTGTCATAACCATGTAAACTGATGGCCAATAATCAATAAACCTTGCATCAAATTTAAAATTCTTCTTACTTTGAGCACTATTTCTTAAAGCTACTATGACATTTAAACTTCTCCATGAATCACTATAAAGTGGGCCTGAACGAAATTGTTCTTCATTTTGAAATTGAATACCGTCCTCTAGAACAGCTCTTGCTCTAGCAAATTTTCCTACAGGGTCTACAAGAATTGCCTTAACTGAAACATTTTTATCTTTATCTGACATTGAACGTAATATTCTTGCGTGACCTTTATCTGCAAAAAATTCTCTTAGGCCTATTCCCATCAATCTGATTTCTCCAGTAGAATTTTTCAGTTCATTTGCAATTATTTCTTTAGTTTCAGAATCACTAGATCTAGGACCTAAAATAGATTGGACACCAAAACTTACAGAATTTTCTAATAATTTAACAAATCTCTTCAAACTATATTTGTCACTTTGATGAGAAGGAATTAAATCATTCTTTTGATCATTTTCTGTAGTAGACAAAAAATTTTCTTTAGAATAATTATTTAGTAATTTATTTAATGAATCTTCATTAATTATCCAAGTTTTACCTATCCTTGCTGCAGGTAAAATTCCATTTTTCAACCATTTATAAATAGTCTTTTCACTAACATTTAACCTAGCAGCCGCTTCTCTTACTTTTAAACCAGTCAATTATATTTATCCAACTAATAAAATTTATTACATTTATTTTATACTATTTTCCTAATTAGTTATAAAAAAGGTATAAAAGTCTTATAAAAAAATTTACCAACCTACTGCTGCTCCATCTTTTCTCGGTTCAGAGCCTGCAAAGATTATTCCAGTTTCAGGGTCACGGCATATTATTTGACCCCCACCCATAGCCATACGATCCGATCCAGAAAGTATATTTACTTTATGTCCTCTCTTTATGAGTTCATTTACAATATTTATATCTAATCCTTCTTCTAAATTGATATCGTTTGTATCAGTAATATCTACATTGAATCTTAACGCGTCTAGAGCCTGTTGTGGATCCATATTATAATCAACCATATTTGAAATCACTTGTAAATGTCCTTGTGGTTGTTGAAATCCTCCCATAACTCCAAAACTTAACCATAATTCGGAATCCTTCGTTGCCATGGCAGGGATAATAGTTTGAAATGGTCTCTTTTGCGGAAGTAAATAATTTAGATGATTCTCTTCTAAAGAAAAAAGTGACCCGCGATTTTGTAAGGCTATACCAGTAGTAGGTACTACCAAACCTGATCCGAAACTACTAAATAGACTATTAATTAATGAACAAGCCATTCCATTTTTATCAACTACAGTTAAATATACTGTGTCAGAAGATTTTATTGGATCACCATATGAAATATTTTTATTAGATAAATAATCATCTATTTGTGACATTCTTTTTTTTGCATAGGTTTTTGATAACAGGGGATTTATGGGTACATTTGATTTTCTAGGATCTGCAACATAATGTAATGCATCACTATATCCTAATCTCATAGACTCAATTAAATAATGATATCTCTCAACTGATTGACTTTCAAATTTCGATATATCAAAGTTTTCGACGATATTCAATGACATTAAAGCGGCTATCCCTTGGCCATTTGGAGGGCATTCCCAAACATCTATACCTCTATAATTTGTTGTTATTGGTTCATCCCAATCAGATCTATGATTATGCATATCATATTCAGTAATCCAACCACCTTCATTCGATATAAAATTTACTAATTTTTTCCCTATTTCGCCTTTATAAAAAGCTTCACTTCCACCTTCAGCGATAATTTCAAACGAACGTCCAAGTTCAGGTAAATTAACTAATTCACCGTGTTCAGGAGCTTTACCTCCAGGTAATAATTCAGCCCCAGAAGGCCTATATAATAATTTATTCGTATTATTTTTCCAAGATTCAGAAATTAATTTCGATACCCCAAATCCTTTAGTAGCATAATTTATTGCTGGTTTTAAAACTTCTGAAAAAGGCATATTACCATATCTGAGAAGTGCAGTTTCCCATCCATCAACTGTTCCCGGTACACTAACAGAAAAATGCCCTCCTTCTCCATCATTAGGTATAGAGTTATAACCTAATTTAAATATTTCATCTACATTTGCACCTGAACCTGATCGACCAGAACCATTTAAGGCTGAAACCTTCTTTTCTTTAGGATCCCAAATTAAAGCGAACATATCACCTCCTATGCCAGTAGACATAGGTTCTAATACATTCAAAGTTGCTGCTGTTGCAATAGCTGCATCGACCGCGTTACCCCCATCCATTAGTATTCTTAATCCTGCTTGAGCTGCTAGTGGTTGACTAGTAGCTACACTTCCATTCTTTGAAATAACAGGAGATCGCCTGGAGTTAAAAAAATTCATATCAAGTCCTTCATTAATTAATAGATTGAATTAATTCTATATATTCAAAGAGTAACATTGTTACGGTACAGTGTAAGTATCCGATTACGAGTAAAAAATATAAACTTGAGAAACAAATAAAAAATTATAAGTAATAGATAATTTATGAAAAAAAATAATTTTAATACTGAGTATCAAGAAGATAGTATTTCTATAATTTCAACAGGTAAGCTAGGATCGAATTTAGCTATAGCTCTACAAGATTCCAAATACATTCTTAAATCAGTACACTCTAGTAGAATAAATCAAAGAGTTTTATTACAAAAAAAATTAAATGGCAATATATTAGTTACTTCAGACATACATCAAGCTATAAAAGATTCAAAATATATTTTTCTAACTTGCACTGATGATCAAATAAAAACAATTGTCCCAAAAATAAATTCGCAACATAATCAAGTCTTAATACATTTTTCTGCTTCAGTACCTTTATCTGCTCTAAGTATTTGTAATAATGAAATAAATAAAACTGGAACTATACATCCTCTTCAAACATTTCCAAATATAAATTGTTCTGATCGGTTATATAAGATACCATATGCTATAGAATCTAATCATGATGATGTTCTTGAATGGTCATATAATTTTGCTAAAAACTTTGAAGGTATCCCACTAAAACTATCTCCAGAATTTAGAAATATTTATCATGCCGCAGCCGTAACTTCTTGCGCATTATTATCTTCTTTAATTTCTATATCTAGTAATATGTTGGACTTTTTGAAATTAGATGAAGATACAAGAATTAATATGCTTTTACCAATTATATATTCAACACTTGAAGGCATATCAAAAGAAGGAATCCAAAAATCTATGACAGGGCCTTACATACGAGGAGATTTTGATACTATAAACTCTCATATAAATATTCTTGAAAATTTCGATCCTAAAATTTCATTAGCTTATAATTCTTTAGCATTATATACTCTAGAAAAAACATTAATTAATAACCCTAGATATAAATCTATAAATGAAAAGCTTTTAAAATCTATGAAAAAGAACTTAGAAATTTTGAGTAAATAAAGTAGAATTACATATGTAAATGTGAAAAATCACAGGCGATAAGCTTAATAAGCAGTTGACCATAAAAGGATGCACATGAACAAAAATAAAATTACCATTAATCATATTCAGCAGATGAAGATTAATAAAGAACCAATTTCTATGGTTACTGCATACGACTACTCATTTGCCAAATTAATAGAATCAACTCAAATTCCTATGATTTTAGTTGGTGATAGTATGGGCAATACTATCATGGGCTTTGATTCTACTATACCTGTAAAAATAGATGATATCGTCAGATGCACTCAAGCTGTCAAAGCTGGATGTCCAGATAAATTAATAATAGCTGATTTACCTTTTTTAAGTTATCAAATAGATCCAAAAAGTACTCTACTAAATGTTAAAAAATTAATACAGGATGGTGGAGCAGATGCTGTTAAATTGGAAGGTGGGAAAAAGGTGACTGATATTGTAAAAAGAATTACAGACGCAGGTGTACCAGTAATGGGACATATCGGATTGACCCCTCAATCTGTAAATCAATTAGGAGGATATATAGTTCAGGGTAAAACTAAAGATAGTGGAAAAATTTTAATCGATGATGCTATAGCTTTAGAAAAATCCGGGGCATTTAGTATTGTTTTAGAACTAATTCCATCAGAATTATCTAAACAAATAACTAAATCTATTGATATTCCTACCATAGGAATTGGAGCAGGTATAAACTGCGATGGTCAAGTACAAGTATTACATGATATTCTAGGATTAAATCCAAATTTCATTCCAAAACATTCAAAAAAATATGCCAATTTATCTGAGATCATAATTAATGCATTGAAAAATTATGATGCAGATATTAAAAAAAATAAATTTCCTAATACTACTAATTCTTTTTTCACAAATAAATAAAAGAACAAAGATATCGTGAAAATAGTAAGATCAATTTTAGAAATGAGAAATTTGAGAAAAAATATCTCAGGTACTGTGGGATTTGTCCCTACACTTGGTGGTCTACATGATGGTCATAAAGCTCACTTAAATGAAGCTAAAAAAAAGTCAGATATATTAATTGCTTCTTCATTCTTAAATCCATTACAATTTTCTGCCAAAGAAGATATATATTCGTACCCTATAAATGAAGAAAATGATTTGGAAATGTTTAGAAATAATGGTGTAGATTATGCTTTTTTACCTACAAAAGAAGAAATGTATGAGAACTTAAATTCTACATTAATTGATCCTGGAGATATCGCAAATGTTTGTGAAGGTAAAAGTAGACCAGGTCATTTTATTGGAGTAGCAACAATAGTAGTGAAATTATTCAATATTATAGAACCAAATTTAGTTACATTTGGGGAAAAAGATGCACAACAATTACGAATTATAAAAAACATAATTAAAGATTTGTCTTTCGAAATAAAAATTGTTGAAATTCCCACCATCAGAGATAAAGATGGACTAGCTCTAAGTACAAGAAATAGATATCTAACAAATAAAGAAAAAAATTCAGCGAATAAAATTTATCAATCATTAATTATGGGAAATAAATTAGCAAAAGATAATAATAATAGTAGTAAATTTATAATCGAAAAAATTTCTTCTAAATTAAATAAAGATCCATTAATTACAGTAGAGTATATTGAAATAGTCGATCCTATTTCATTCAATCAAATTACTACTATAGATAAAAACAATCTTTTAGTTTTAGCAGTGAAAATCGGTAAAGCTAGATTAATTGACAACATAAATATAAATACAAACTAATTTATTCATTTGTATTTGATTTACAACATATATAATCGAAAAAATGAAAAAGTTTATAACTAATGCCAAATTTCAATAAACTAAAAAATATCTCAGGAAATACTTCTATTGTAGGAGTAGCAGAATCAGATCAAATAGGAAAAGTTCCAGAAAAGTCTCCTCTGGCATTACATGCAGAAGCAGCTTCCAATGCTCTAAATGATGCTGGTCTAAAATTTTCTGATGTGGATGGTTTATTTACAGCAGGCTGGTCAACTCTAGATGTAGCAGAATATTTAGGTATTCAACCAAGGTTCACTGATTCTACATCGGTTGGAGGCTCATCATTTGTTATTCATATTGCTCATGCTATCGCTGCAATTTCAGCAGGTTACTGTGAAGTAGCCTTAATTACACACGGTCAGTCAGGTAGGTCTGATAGAGCCCCATTATCTAGGCATGAAGGAATACCTATGATTCAGTATGAATATCCCTATGGTATTATTGGTCCTCCATCTTCCTATTCTTTAGCATGCAGTAGGTATATGCATTTATATGGAGAAGATAAAACGAGAGAAGCTATGGCTAATATAGCTGTTTCTACTAGGAAATGGGCAAATTTGAATCCTAAAGCATATTTTTATAACAAAGAAATGACTTTAGATGATTATCATGATTCAAGGTGGGTATCTTGGCCTTTTCATTTATTAGATTGTTGTTTGGTTACTGATGCTGGAGCAGCAATAGTAATCACTACAAAAGATAGAGCAAAAGATTTAAGAAAAAAGAGTGTAAATATATTAGGAATAGGTGAAGGTCATGATCATTCTATGATTTCACAAATGCCCGATTTGACTAAAGCATTTGGAACAAAAACTGGACCTCAAGCTATCAAAATGTCCGGAATAAATTTAGAAGATATAGATTTAGCTATGGTTTATGATTCTTTCACTTTTACAGTATTGGTTTCATTAGAAAATATAGGCTTTTGTAATCCAGGCGAAGGACCTGAATTTTTACTTGAAAAAACTATCTCTCCAGGTGGTAATTTCCCTTTAAATACTAACGGTGGCGGATTGTCATACACTCATCCTGGAATGTATGGAATTTTTACTATAGTTGAAGCAGTAAGACAGTTAAGGAATGAAGCACAAGATCGCCAAATAGATAATTGTAATATAGCTCTGGCTCATGGAACCGGAGGTTTATTATCTTCTACAGCAACAGTAATTCTAGGAACATAAAATTGAGCAATAAACCCAAACCAATTTCTCAACCTGAATCTGATAAATATTGGAATGGACTTAAAAATAATGAAATATGGATTCAAAAATGCAAAACAACCAATAATTATCAATTTTATCCTCGGGCTCATTGCATAAATTGTACTAAAAACGATATTGAATGGGTGAAAGTGAATGGAGAAGCCACTTTATTTTCATTTGCTATTGTATTTCTGGCACCCATACCTGAATTTGCTGAAGATGTTCCATATATCAATGCATTAATAAAACTAAAAGAAGGGCCTATCATTCCTACTAATTTAGTTAATATTAATCCAGATCCCGAAAAAATAAAGATAGGAATGAAGTTAAAACCAGTTTTTGAAAAAATAGATGAAACTTTAACCCTATTGAAATTTGAACCATCAAAACAAACTGCTAACTAAATAATATGAAAAATTATATTAATTTTAAAGATATTAAAGTACAGTCTATTAATGATTTATTAGATAAAGCATTAGAATATAAATCTGGAAAAAAGAGTAATATCCTATCAAATAAAACAGTTGTACTACTATTTGAAAAACCTTCACTGAGAACAAAATTAAGTTTTTGGAAAGGAATAAAATTACATAGTGGAGAACCTATATATTTTGGTCCTGAAGAAATTGGACTAGGTGAAAGAGAATCGATAAAAGATGTTTCTAATTTAATTAATAAAATGGCTGATTTAGTAATAATAAGAACATTTTCACATAGTTCTTTATATGAATATGTAAAATATTCAAAAATACCTGTCATTAATGCGTTATCTGATGAAGAACACCCATGCCAAGCTTTAGCAGATTTATTAACTATTTATGAACAGAAAAAGAGTTTAAATAATTTATCTTTAGCCTATATCGGAGATGCAAACAATGTCGCCAAAAGTCTTGCATTTGCTATTTCTGGTGTTGGAGGGACATTTAATATAGCTTCCCCAAAAGAATATAGTTTTGATGATGTTATTATCAAAAATATAAATGACTATGGAACAGGAGATATTTATCAAACAGAAGATCCAAGTGATGCTGTAAAGAATTGTGATTTTATTTATACAGATGTATGGACAAGCATGGGTCAGGAAAATGAAAATCAAATAAGAATGGAAAAATTTAAATCATATCAAGTAACACCAAATTTACTTGATTTAGCTAACGCTGGAGTTAAGTTTATGCATGATATGCCAGCACATGACGGAGAAGAAATAAGTAATGGACTTTTATATGATAATAGGTCTATCGTATTTCAACAAGCAGAGAATAGAATTTGGGCACAAACAGCTTTGATGGATATAATGTTCTCTATAGATAAATAATTGATTGAATACTAACTCAAATGAATATACCAATTATTACAATCGTTGGAAGGCCTAATGTAGGTAAATCCACTCTCTTTAATAGGATAGCAGGTAGAAGAATTTCTATTGTAAGTGATATACCTGGTACAACGAGAGATAGAGTATCATTTAATTCTGAATGGAATGATAACAAATTTTGTATTATTGATACCGCTGGAATAAATGATAAATCCCATGAAGATAAATTACTAAAAGAAGTAAAATTTCAATTCTCTGAAGCGTTAAATAATTCTAACCTAATTCTTTTTATCGTAAATGTTAATGACGGATTAACTCCAGAGGATAGTGAAATAGCAAGAATTATTCGTAAATCAGGTAAAACAATATTATTAGTTGTTAACAAAGTAGATTCTAATGAAAAAGAATCAGGAATTATGGAATTTTACTCACTAGGCATGGGAGAGCCATTACCTATAAGCGCATATCATAATATTGGAATGACAAATTTAATAGAAAAATGTATTACAATAATCCCAAAATTTAAAAATGATAATAATGAAAATCAATTAAGAGTTTCCATTGTAGGAAGACCAAATGTGGGTAAATCTTCGATATTTAATTCAATAACAAAATCAAAAAGATCTATTGTGAGCACTATTCCTGGTACAACTAGAGATTCTATAGATAGTTATTTAAATTTCGAAGGTAAAGATATACTATTTATTGATACAGCAGGATTAAGAAGAAGAGGAAAAACAGAAAAAGGTTTAGAAAAATTTAGTATCCTGAGAACTATCAATTCTATTGAAAGGTCACATATTTCTATATTAGTTTTAGATACCTCAGAACTAATAACAGACCAAGATACACATATCGGTGGCTTTATAGAACAAGCTGAAAGAGGTTACATAATAGTGATTAATAAATGGGATTTATCAAAATCATTAGATATTAACACTAATACAATCACAGAAAAAATTTTTGATAGATTCAAATTTATGAGAGGTGCTCCAGTAATATTTACATCAGCAGATACTGGATATGGAATAGATTACATAGCACCAACGATAATGAAAGTTTGGTCCGAATTTAGCAAGAAAATCAATAACGATGATCTAAATAGCGAACTGGTAAAGTGCATTAGCAAAAATCCAATCCCAAGATCCGGTAATCAAAAACCCAAGATTTATAAAATTACTCAAGTTAGAACTGCACCTCCAACATTTTCTTTGGAATCTCGCCAACCTAAATTAATACATTTTTCTTATAGAAGATATATAGAAAATCACTTTAGAAAAGAGTTCGGTTTTGATGGAACTCCTGTAGTTATGAATTTTAACTCTAGAACCAAATGAATAATTTACTAATTGGATTTATATGCATAGTTATAGCCTACCTAGTTGGTTCTATACCCACAGGTATGATATTGGGGAAAATTTGGAACAAGAAAGATATTCGTCAATATGGTAGTGGTAGCACTGGCGCAACTAACGTAATGAGGACCATTGGATACAAGGCAGCAATAATAGTTTTAATTATTGATATCTTGAAAGGTGCGTTTGCAGTATATATAAGTTATGTTATTAGTAATTATGAATGGGTATATTCCATATCCGGTATTTCAGTAATAATAGGTCATATAATACCAATTTTCGCTAAATTCAAAGGCGGTAAAGGAGTTGCAACCGGAGTAGGAGCCATGCTGTTAATTAACCCTTTTGGTATTATAGGTTTAATTATAGGGATTCTAACAATATTAATATCTCGTCTAGTATCACTTGGGTCTATAGTAGGTTGTATTTCAGGCATGATTATAATGCTAATTATCCATATATTCCTAAATAATCAAGATTCATACTGGGATTTGATATTTTTCATTTTTGCTACAATCATTATTTTGATTAGTCATCATGAAAATATAAGGAGACTAATAAATGGTAATGAAAGTAAAATTTTTGAAAAAAATAAAAAATTAAAGTGAAAAAAATAATAAAACAATCAGTAGTAATCGGTGGTGGTTCTTGGGGCACTACTATTTCACTTGGTTTAATTAATAATAATAAAAATACAACAATAATAACTTCTACTAAAAAAAATGATCTTCCCCAAAAATTTAATAATCTTAAATTTTCTGAAAGATATGATGAAATCATTCCCAAATCTGATTTAATAATTCTTGCAGTTCCATCACATGGATTAAGAAAAAGTGTGGCAAAGATATCACAATATATATCACCAGATACCCTAGTTCTATCAGCGACAAAGGGATTAGAAAATACAACTAATAAAATTTCCACAAATGTAATTTACGAAGAATTGAAAAACATAATCCCTAAAAATCAAATTGGTGTAATGTCAGGACCTAATCTATCTAAAGAAATACAAGAAAATAAAATTGCTCTTACAACTATAGCTTTTCCAGAACTTTCTAATGCAAAAATAGTACAAGATTATTTAAGTTCCAAAATTTTTAGGCCATATACAAGTACAGATCTTATAGGTGTTCAATATGGCGGTTCATTAAAGAATATTATTGCAATAGCCTCTGGTTTCTTAGATCGATCTAATTATGGTGATAATTCTAAATCTTCATTACTTGTTAGGGGATTGAATGAAATAAAAATTTTAGGAGTTTCGCAAGGAGCTAAAGAAGAAACTTTTTATGGATTAAGCGGTATAGGAGATTTAATCACTACATGCTACTCAAATCTTAGCAGAAACTATCAATTTGGAGTCTTAATTTCTGATGGGTTTACTGTCAATGAAGCAAAAGCTAAAGTTATTCAAACTATCGAAGGAATTCCAACTGCTAAATCAGCTTATAATTTAGGTAAAAAAAATAATCTTGATCTCCCTATAATATATTCTATTTACAAAGTTATACATGAAAATTTCACTCCAGAAGAAGTTATAGGTGAACTCATGTCTAGAACACTAAAGGCAGAAAATCCTTAACTAATATTTTGACTAAGAAAAAAAGCCGATACTATCGCTGCAGTCTCTGTTCGAAAAATATTCTTCCCTAAAGATAATTTTTCAATATCATTTAGTTTGAAAATCTCTAATTCTTCTTTGGTAAATCCTCCTGGTGGACCAATAAAAAGGCAAATATCTTTTTTAGTGTTTTTAATTTGTTCAAATTTATTCATATGATTTTCACCAGATAGATCCATTACAAAATTAAGATGTTCTTCATTGAAATTTATAGCTGTTTCTATATTAACCGGTTTAGAAATAACAGGGATATTTAATCTATCACTCTGTTCTGAAGCTTCTACTAATATTTTATTCCATCGATCTATTTTCTTATCAGAAATAATTTTATTTGAAGAACCTTGAACTCTTGAGGTTAAGAGTGGTATTATTTTTTTTACACCTAATTCAGTACATTTTTCTAAAGCAAATTCAAATCTATTATTTTTACAAATCCCTATAGCCAAAATAAATCCCTTAAATTTATTATTAGATCTATTTAATAAAAACGGTATAACAAATACTAAATTTTTTTCTATCTTAGAAATTTTTGTATGCCATTCATCCTCATCATGATTAAAAATTATAATTTCATCACCCTTTTTCATTCTCAATACTTTAATAATTTGTTTGGATTGTAAATCTGACAAATCTAATTCTTCATTTTTAGTGATATATTTTGGAACGTAAAATCTATGCATCTTAATTATTTTTTTTAACTTCTAATAAATTCCAATCATTAATATTTTTTTGATTAAGAATTTGTCCTCCATAATTATCAAAAGACTTAATCACATCTGAAATTTTCTCATCTAAGATACCTGAAACAATTACTAATCCACTAGATTTTACAGCATCCAAAAGGATCTTAGATAAAGAAATGATAATTTCACTAGAAATATTTGCAACGATTATATCTTGACTACTATAAGGTACATTGAAATTAGGTAAAGAACTTTTCAAAACTAAACTATTCCCTTTTATTTTGGCTAAAGAAATATTTCTTTTTGTAGATTTTATAGAATCTTCATCTATATCCATAGAAATAACATTTGATGCCCCTAATTTAAATGAAGCTATAGATAATATTCCTGAACCAGATCCTAAATCAAGAACAGTGTCATCATTATCTATATGATTTTCAAGGGCCTCTAAACACATTCTGGTTGTAGGATGATGTCCTGTACCAAAAGCTAACCCAGGAACCAAAGGAATTATAATTTTATCTTTATCGTAATTAAATATAGAATTTGGAGTTATTACTAATTTTTTTCCAATACTAATAGATGAAAATTCTTGTTTACTCCACATATGTTCATCAACTATTTTTTTTTTGATGTCACCTATAGGATGTAAATGATTAATAAGTTTTATACTAATATCTATTAATTCTAGTGGGCTATTTGAAGAATGATAATCAATCCAACATTTTACTTTGATTAAATTTAAATCATCGTTTTTGTGAGGTGATTCTATAATTGCAATTTTATTGTTAGAGTATTTAGAAAATATTTGGCAAATAGGTTCTACAAATTCATTGGGTACATCTACTGAAATTTCTAACCATTTTTCATGCATATAGATTTATTTTTTACCTTTGAAAGCATCCTTAAACTTATCTAAAATATCCTCATCTTTATTATTGAAATCATCAAAACCCATAGATTCTCCAAAAGTTTTTAGTATTTGCTTCTGTTTGGAATTTAATTTAGTAGGAGTTAATACCTTTAAAGTTATGATGAAATCTCCTCTTTTATCGGGACGTCTTAGAAAAGGCACTCCATAAGATTTTAATCTGATAATTCTTCCTGATTGAGATCCTGCCGGAATATCCATATTATGCTCACCATCTAGAGTATTAATCAGGATATTACCACCTAATGTCGCAGTTACAAAATTTACATCAAGCTGCATCAAGATATCATTATTTTGTCTCACAAAATTATTATGTTTAAGTATTTTTATAAGAATATACAAGTCGCCATTTTCTGCACCTAATAAAGAAGGTTCGCCATCTCCTTTCATAACAATCCTTGAGTCATTATCTATACCAGGAGGAATAGAAACCTTAATCCTTCTTCTAATATTTTCAGTACCTTTACCTACACATTTAGAACATGGAGTGTTTATAGATTGACCTAACCCTCTACAAGATTGACAAGTAGTAACTTGCTGGAATTGACCAAAAACTGTTCTTTGGGCTTGTGATATTTTTCCAGAACCGGAACATATATTACACGAAGAAATTTCAGAGCCTGGTTCAGCACGCGAGCCTCTACAATTTGAACATTTTTCTAATCTTCTAATATCTAATTCTCTTTCAATTCCAAATATAGAATCTTCAAAAGAAATCTCCATTACAAACTCTAAGTCTCTACCTTTTGATGCATTTGATGTGGTAGAACCACCAAAAAAACTATCAAAAATATCTCCAAAGCCACCAAATCCACTACTAAAACCCTCAAATCCTTTACCAAATTCACTATTAACACCTGAATGACCAAACTGGTCATAAAGAGATCTCTTTTCTGGATCACTCAGTATTTGATAAGCTTCGTTAATTTCTTTAAATTTTTCTTGAGCTTCAGGAGATTTATTTCTATCTGGATGATATTTTAAAGCAAATTTACGAAAGGCTTTCTTAATATCATCTGCAGATGCATTACGAGAAAGGCCCAACGTTTCATAATAATCTTGTTTTTGGGTAGACATCTAAAAGTCTTATTATTTAGTTAGTTAATATTTTCACTATATATATTATATGAAGATATTATCGTTTAATTAAATAAAATTTAAGAGATTCAGTACAATTACAAATTAATAATTTTGGTAATGTAAAATATTAAAATAATCATTTAAACATATATTTAGGAGATAAATTTCATGGAAATAAAGTGGCTAGGTGAATCATCATTTTTTATCAAAACAAACATTTCTACTTTATTAGTTGAACCAACAAACGAAATCTTAGACTCTAATATAAAAGAGCATAATTTAATATGCCTTTATTATCAAGAAAAAAACGATTTGAGATCTAATGACGATTATAATTTATTTTCTGGGCCTGGAGAATACGAGTCAGGCGGTATAGCAGTACGAGGAATACCTACTGCAGGCACTACTTTAAATTCAGAAAAAATAATTAACACTATTTACAATGTAGAATTAGAAGGTATGCAAACAGCATTTTTTGGACGCCCATCATCTAAATTTACTGACTCAGTTATAAGAGACCTTGGTAAAGTAGATATACTAATAATACCATCAAATAATCAAATCTTAGATTTTGATCAAATTGCTTATGCTGTTCGTGAAATCGAACCTAAATTAGTTATACTTTCAAATCAAGGGGAATCTGGGAAAATTTCAAATAATGTGAAAACTTTAATATCAGAATTAGGAACTCAAACAGACATACCAGTAAAAAAAGTCAATATAGCAAAATCAAATCTAACTGAAAGTAGACAAGTAATAGTGTTGGAAGAAGGATTATAAATTAATTAATTCTTCTTATCACCCTAATACCATATAAAATCATAGGTAATAACAACAAACCAATAATACCTAAGCTACCAGTTCCATCACTATTAGAACTACAAAATCCACCACCATCATCACTTTCAGAATTTAAAGCAATCTGCTCTAATAAAAGATTTTGAGCGGTAACTGTGGCTCCTAAATCAATAATAGGTGTAGGTGTAGGTGTTGACGTAGCAGTTTGGGTAGGTACGGGTGTAACAGTGGCAGTTCTAGTTGGAGCAACAGTAGGTATTGGAGTAACTGTAGGAGCAGGTGTTTCAGTAGGTAAAGGTTCAGGTGTAGAAGTAGGGGTAGGTACAGCTGTAGGAACAGGTGTAGGGTCAGGAATAGTTGGGAATACAAGTAAATAATCACTTCTATAGAGATCATCAACAAAAGGTTCTACTTGTGAAGCAGCGACATCGCCAATATAAAACATAAGCGTTTCATCTAAATATTTTTCTAAAATTGGATCAATAGTTAAAAAGTAACGACCATCATAAACAATAACAGGTTCAGATACATAATCATCTAAAATAGCAAAAATTTCAACACCGTCTCTAACAGTTTTACCATTACTAATAGCTCTACCTTCAAAATAAGAAGGCTTAAGTATAATGGGTGCTGGAGTAGCCGTAGGAACAAGGGTAGGTGTTGGTGTTGGAGGTAATGGGGTAGATTGAAAAGTTAAATCAATTTTTCTTAATTGAGGTAATGTCCAAACTGAAGCAGTAGTGCCGTCACTGTTTTTATACAAAAATATTTCAGTTTGGTCAGCAACTATCTGATTCTGTAAAACAAATTCAATAGTTTTACCTATATATTCAGTAGGAGGATCTACAAATAGACCATGAAACATGGAAGTTTTAAATTCCCCTATTTCAACAGGTTGAGATTCCCAATCTTCAATCCTGGCTTTAATATAATATTGATCTGGATTAGAAGTACCACTTACATCTACATTACCGTATAAAGTAAGGGAAGTTATAGAAGGAACCTCAGAATCTGCAAATACAATACCAGATGTCATTATAAGAGATAAAATCAAAATGGATAAGCCACTTACAATTTTTTTATAATGCTTCATAGAATAACCTCAAAGTTGTAATTATATATATATATACATTTTATATATAAATTATCCACAATTTATAAAATGTTCGCAAAGTAAGTTTAATACGAATTTAATAAACTGAAGTATATTTTGTTAAAAGAAAAGAGCCCCTTCGTATTGAAGAGGCTCTTTTTCATACAATCACAATAGTAACTGCAGAGAGTTTCGTTCTATTTACGGTACAATGTCCGGTGTAGAGCCGTCACTCTGAGCTGCTACGTATACCCACAATCCATCACCAATCCTAGCCTCTGAGCCACCATCCGTAAGATCTAGACCATCGAATTCGGCAGATGCAGCTAAGAATTTATAACCCTTAGTTACAGAAGTACCTTTCACGTAATCATCTATATCTTGTGGTGTAGCTACAGCTTCTATGTTGACAGATAGAATTGTATTAAAGTCTGACTTTTGAGTTTGAACTCTATCTTGGTCTACGATACCGACCAAGTTCCAACCAGCAACTACTGGTATAGTTACTAGAGCAGGCCTTACATCACCAGCACCCGAAGGTCCTGCTAATGCTACAGACTGATCTTCAAAGTCTGAAGACTCAACCCAATAACCTGATCCTGCTGAAATAGTATCTAACTTAGGAGTTGTCTGACTAGTCCACACACCCTCAGCTTGAGAAGCAATTCTCCATGGCTGTTTAGGTGTAGTAGCCGAGTATGTAACAACCTGCTTGATTCCTGCATTAGAGAACACATTAGCAAGAGTGTTATCTACTGGGTCTGAAGGTACTGATATCAAGTTCCAACCTGCGTACAGAGTCATCTTGAAGTCAGTTCTAGCAGACTTAGTTACTGTCAATGTGTCAGTATCTTTGTTACCAGCAGAGTCTGTTGTCTTTACAGTGAACAGATGTTTTCCAGTAGCAAGTGCTTCATCTGGTCGATAGAACCAGGTTATACCGCTCGCACTAGAAACTAATTTATCTGCTATGTCTACAAGGTCGACTCCGTCAGCGCCCGCATCAACAGTTGCAGAGGTTATAGTAAGAGCTGTTGACTCTCTATTCTTTGCAGTAGTGTTAGTGTGAGCAAAATCAAACTGGATGTATGGTCGATCTTGTGTAGTTGCAGCTGGAGTAGTTACAGCATCTCCAACTTTACTATCTAGAGTATAAACGTATGTGCTAGTCTTTGTGTCACCACCAGCTGTTGTCTCATTAGAGGCAAGGTCAGTAGCTAATACACGAATAGCCATTTTTCTAGATTCAGTAGCAGTTCCAGATGAATTAGTATTATCTAGAACTATTGAGTAGGTGTTTCCACCTTTAGCAGTAGCAACACCTGATCCACCACCGCCACCGGTAGCAGCTGTACCACCTTCACCAGCAGTGTGGTTATTTTGAAGAGGGTCAGTGTTTGCACCACCATCGTATCCTTGCTCAGTTACCCAAACAGATGGGTTACCATTCAAAGATTCGTCAGCAACAATAGTTACTGTCATCTTATTAGCTGTAAGCGCGTCAGGACCAGTAGCTTCACCTGCAGCTCCTGTACCAGAACCTGATCCAGTTGTGATAGTCAAAACTGGAGGAATTCCGTCAGTAGCGTTAGCTATACTACCTGAGTCTGTAACGTTACCTGCTTTGTCAGAAATAGATCCAACAATTGTAACTTTAGGCTTGTCATTTGAAGGAATTGTACCTTCTAATGTCAAATAAACGTCAGCATTGTTTACAGTCACACCTGTTGGGACTTTAGCTCCACCTGTATCAAGTGTTATTGAGAAGTCCGAAGCTGCAACTGTAGCATCATCAACGTTTCCGTCAAAAGTTACTTTCACAGATTTGCTATTAGCTTTATCTTTTTTAAGTGTAGAGTCATACTCTTTTCCTGTAACAGCAGTTGAAAGAGTAGGAATAACTTGGTCGATCTTCACATAGTGAGGAGCGTATTTAGCAAACACACCATCTACGTTAGTAGTAGCTGTGTCAGAGTCAGAGTAACCGAAGTTACCAGCCATATCTCTAACTTGAACCTGGAAGTCGACTGTGTCATTAACTGTCACACCGGCTGATAGGTCAGTAGGTAGAGCATCTGGGTAGTTATAAGTCCATGACTTACTAGTTACACCGTCAACCCAAGTTGTAACGTTCACGTTAGCTTTGTTAGCCGCATCCTTGACAGTACCAGTAGCACCAATTACGTCCTTGTAATTAGTTGCAGTAGTATCGTCTTCAGCTTTATCAACGTGAAGTTCAAATGTGCTTACATCTATTCCTGACTCGGTATCAGCTAAAGATCCAGCAAACGAAGGTGTTCGTGTCTGGATTTCTGCTTTATTAGTAGGAGCAGTTAAGTCAGCTGTAGGAACAGTTGTATCTATTTTCATAGAAGCTGTTCGGGCAACATTTGTTGAACCTGACTTCGTAGCTGCGTCAGTGTAAGTTATAGTTACAGGACCGTTAATTACTGGCATATTCTGTACTGAAGTCTCTGTAGTTGTGACAACACAATTAGCAAGAGTAGCACAGTTCACACCACCATTTGGATTCCAAGCAGATGAAGCAGCAATAATACCTTTAGTAGTATCGTGCTGTCTTAACCATATCTTGTTATCAAAACGACCTGTGTTGTAACCTGTCTCAACTAGAGGAATAGTCACAGCAGTAGATGCCACAACACTCTTCATAGTTACGAGAGCAGTGTTTTTAGCTGATTCCTTAAAGGTAATATCAACTAAACCTGTGTATACGATATCATTTACACCATCGTTAAACGTTGCATTGGCTGCAGTTTTTGACACCTGAATAATAGGTGCGTTAGTACCATCACCATTAAATGTAATAGCATCAACTTGAATTCCACTTAATGCACTAGAAGATCCAGTAGCAAGAAGTGAGAAATCACTAATAGCTCCAACGTTTACTTTAGTAGACTGGTCTTTTAACTGAATAGATAATTTCTCACCAATAGAGAAGTCATCTGTACCAGTTATAGTACCAGTTATAATTATGACACCTGATTGACTAGTGACTACACATGGGCTATTAGTACCCTGTAGTTTACCTGAGTTATTAGTACAGGCAGCACCGAAATCGGCATCAAGACCTAAGTTGAATCCACCAGCTTGCCTTACACCTGAACTAGATGTAATCTCGTCTAGTGCACTCGCCGTAGGTCCGTTATCAGATACTGTACTCGTAGTATTCAAGTCAGAATCTGTAACAGTTACAATCATCCAATCATAGTTTGCACCTATGTTTCGGACTCCTGTGTTAGCGTATGTAGAGTATACATTCGCAGAGTATTTTCTACCGGTGGGTGGCGATGACTCAGTAGTGAGTGTTGATGATTC
>CAZBHC010000025.1:0-6084 GCA_964491775.1 uncultured Dehalococcoidales bacterium
TACAGAAAAAAATTTTGAATATATGCTTGTAGATCATCATTACTATTCTCAGATTTTTTATCCAATGTCATCTATTATAGGATCAGAATTAAAATCAGAAGTAGAATTGTTTTTTAAATTTTTACGTTCCAATTATTCAAAAAATATATTTATTGAGAATGGTTTTATAGTAGATTAGTTAGAATGTCAGTTTCAGAGTTAGAAATAATAATTATTTCATTGAGGTCGTCACTTTTAGCTATTCTATTAATTCTTCCTATAGGAATAATAGTTTCATGGATAATAACCAGAACAAATTTTAAGTTGAATTTTCTTTTAGAATTAATTAGTTCTCTACCTTTAGCATTACCTCCTGTAGTAACAGGATACTTTTTACTTTGGGTATTTGGATCAAATTCATTTATTGGAAAGTATATAGAATCATTATTTAATTTCAATTTATCATTTACATGGATAGCTACCGTTTTTGCCGCTGCATTAGTATCTTTTCCGTTAGTAGTAAGATCCTTCATAGTAGCATTCCAATCTGTTGATCCTGAACTGGAAAAATGTGCTCGTGGATTAGGCGCAAATAATTTAAAAATTTTTATATCCATCACATTACCACTATCATTGAAAGGAATCATGGCAGGATTGTTATTGGGTTTTGGTCGTGCTTTTTCAGAATTTGGAGCTACTATTGTTGTAGCTGGGAATATTCCTGGAGAGACTTCTACAATTCCTCTTGCCATATATACTAATATCATTGTAGGAGACCCGGGATCAGCCACAAGACTTATAATAATTTCTATTTTTATTGCAATAATTACCTTGGGAATACATAATAATCTTTCTCGTTTGGGAAGTTATAGGAAGGATTAAGAAATATTTTGGAAATCAAGTTTAATTTTGTTGTAAAAAATGGGATATTTATTGGTGAGTATAATGGTAAATTAAGTGATGGAATAACTACAATTATTGGACCTTCTGGTTGTGGTAAGACTACTTTTTTAAGATGTTTTTCTGGAGATTTAACTCCACTTAATGGTGATATTAAATTAGGTGAAAAGATTTTATTTTCAAAAACAAATAAAATTGATGTGCCTATTAATAAAAGGAATATTTCTACTGTTTACCAAAATCATCTTTTATTTCCTCACATGAACGTTAAAAATAATATTGAATATGGCTATAACATTAAGAATAGACCTGAAAGAATAAAAACTTTAGAAATTTTAGATATATTGAAAATTGAACATTTATTAAATAAATTTCCACATCAATTATCTGGAGGAGAAGCACAAAGAGTAGGTTTAGCTCGAGCCTTATTTTCGAATCCTGACATTTTATTAATGGATGAACCTTTTACCTCTCTAGATTCTGAGACTAAAGGACCGATATTAGTATATATAAAGCAATTACAAAAAAAATTGAATATTCCGTTCTTTTTTGTAACTCATTCTTTAGAGGAGATGTATTACATGTCCGATCAGGCTATTTTGATGAATCAGGGGAAAATAACTTCTATTGGAAATCCCAATACACTTATTTTAAATAAAATAGACGGTGTTTCAAATAAAATAAGTAATTATATCCATGGCGAAATACTTAGTATATCTAATGAAAAAATCGCACAGATAAAAGTAGGAAATATTGAGTTATTTGCCCCAGTAAAATTCGCTCAAGTTGGATCTAATGTTTTAGTACATTTTTTTGCTAATGATGTAATAATTTCTACCTCAAAAATGTCTAATATTTCAGCTAGGAACGTAATAAAAGGTGAATTGATTTCTTATAGATATATAGGCACTTCTTGTCTATTAACTCTTTCTAGACAAAATATTGAAATATATGTTGAGATAACTAAATTTTCTATGGAAAAATTATCAATTTCAATAGGAACTGATTTATATATGATAATAAAGAGTTCTAGTTGTAATGTAGTAGAATATTAAGAAATGGGAATATTTCATAAATTAAAATCAGTTATCAGTAAAAAAAAATCTTTTGTATGTGTAGGTCTAGACCCACATAAAGATTATTTACCAATTAGTGATGTTTTTGAATTCAACAAAATTATTATAGATTCTACAATAGATGTAGTATCTGCCTATAAACCTCAATTTGCCTTTTATGAATCTCTTGGATTGGAAGGATTGAAACAACTAAAGCTCACGATTGAATATATAAAAAAAACTTCAGAAGATGTCATCATAATTGGAGACGCTAAAAGGGGAGATATTGATTCTACGTCGGCTGCTTATGCAAATAGTTTATTCAATTTTTGGGAAGTAGATATAGCTACCGTAAATCCTTATATGGGCAGAGACAGTATATTACCTTTCTTAGAATATAAGAGTAGGGGTATATACGTGATTTGCAGGACATCAAATATGGGAGGAAGAGATCTACAGGATCTGAAACTTGATTCTGGAGATAAGATTTATGAAAAAGTTGCTGAATACACTGATGAAATTTCTAGTGAAGATAATTTAGGTTATGTAATAGGAGCGACATATCCTAATGAAATAAAAAGCTTAAGAGAAAAATATCCATCAAGATCTTTTCTAATTCCTGGAATAGGTAAACAAGGTGGAGATTTGAAAACTTCTGTGGATTCAGCAAAAGATTTTGCCAATACTGGATTTTTGATTAACGCATCTAGGTCAATCATTTTTTCAGCTAAAAATAATGAAGATTTTGGGTTATCTGCAAGAAATGAATCAATTAAATTGAGAGATAATATAAACAATTTATTAATTTAGATTTTAGTAAATTGAATTTAAACTTAAAATTTTCATAAAATCTTAGATTATTTGGATTAATTTCGATATCGTTTGATTATAATTTGATAATTAGGTATTGTGAATTTTTATGATTGAGTTAGAAATAGAGAGTATAAGGGTAAATAAGATTTTTCAATCTAGAGTAGTACTTTTAAAAGATATTAATTCAGATAGATATCTACCTATATATATCGGTAATAGTGAAGCTTCTGCAATGGCTGTTCAACTAGAAAAATTTGAGACTAAGAGACCTCTCACACACGATTTAATATATCAAATGACAGAATTAATGGGGTGGAAATTTCAAAGAGTAATTGTTTGGAAAATCGAAAATGATGTTTTTTTTGCAAAAATAATTATTTCAAGAGAATCTAAATTTATTGAGATTGATGCTAGACCATCTGATGCTTTAAATTTAGCTATAAGAGCGAAAGTACCTATATATGCTGATGAAAAGGTTATGGATATCAGTTCTATAACTATTGATCCTGAAACAGGAATACCAGTTGTAGGAAATCAAAATGAAACAGCTGGTTCTGACGGTCTTCATGTTCCGTTGGGAAAAAAAGAATTAGATTCATTATCTATATTTGAAGATTTTGTAGAATCACTAGATATGAAGGGTATTGGTTTTGAGCAAAATGAAGAGGACGATGAACCTGTGCCCCCATCAGAAAAATAAGAAACATTGCAATCTAATTATAAAGACACTTTTATTTTGTTATCAAAGGTAGCGGGTATTGGGTGGTTTATTGCTATTTCATTATCTCTTTTTGGATTACTTGGAGTATTTTTAGATAATAAATTTTCAACTGGTCCAATCTTCTTAATTTTAGGTGTAATTATAGGTACATTAGTTTCATTTTCAGGGATATTTCGAATTTTCAAAAAATTTAATAATAAATAAAAATTCCTTTTTTGAAACTAACATTTTTTTATAAATAGTTTTAAGATAGTTTGGGTGAATCAATGATAAGTCTAAAATCTTTTATAATAATTTTTTTTGCAGCTACGTTTATATTATCTATCATTGGTGGTGCCCTTGGAAATTCTTTTGGTAGTTTTGGTGGATTTTTGGGAGGCCCTGTTCCTTTTATTTCTGTACCAGCAGAAAAATTTGTAGAAATTTATGGATATAAATTACTCAATTCTACAGTTATGTTTTGGTTTGCTGGATTTCTATTATTGCTAATAGTCTGGTTAGGAACTAAAAATATCAATCAAATTCCAAATCGTATGCAGGGTTTATTAGAGGTTATATTTGAATTTTTTTCTAATTTGTGCGATACGGTTGCCGGGGGAGGATCTAAATCAGGTAGAAGATTTTTACCTCTAGTAGTAATCATTTTTCTTGTTGTTCTTTTTTCAAATTGGGTTGGTATTATTCCAGGTGTAGGTTCCATTGGACAAATAGAAACTTTAAGTGATTGGGTACATCATAAAGAACATCAAATAGAATCTGAAATTATAGAAAATTATCCAAGCCTGAACCATGAAGAACATAAGTACCTTATTGATTTAAAAATCTTATCTAAAGATGAAACATTTGTAATATTTGATGGTCCATGGGTCCATTTAGGAATGGGAGAAAAAGATAGAGTTCCTATAAGTGCATTGGCTAACTTTGATGCAGATAAGGTTGATAAGATTTATAAAAAGATAAAGTCTGATTACAGCATTACTTCTTTAGATCAATCTTTGGATAAAAAGGATGTGGATTTTTTGAAAGAACTTCATGAATCTTTACATGATGATATTGAAGTTGGTAAAGTAATAAACAATTTCGATCTAGTTGGTAATTCTATATACAATAATTGGGATAAGCATGAGGGTAAAACTGCAGGCTTGCTTGTACCTTTTTTTAGAGGTGCTAATACAGATTTAAATACTCCATTGGCTATAGCTATTTTTGTAATTATTGTTGTTCAATTCTGGGGATTTAAAGCTCTTGGATTTAAGTCTTATGCAGGAAAATTTTTTGTTAATCCTATTAGTAAAGGGCCAATTAATTCATTTGTAGGTATCCTTGAATTTTTAGGAGAATTTACTAGAGTAGTTAGTTTTACTTTCAGATTATTTGGAAATATGTTTGCGGGTGAAATACTTCTTATTGCTATGGCATTTTTATTTCCTTTAATAGGTATAATTCCATTTATGGGAATGGAGTTATTTGTTGGAGCTATTCAAGCATTTATTTTTGCAATGTTGACACTGTTTTTTGGTGTAATGGCTGTGGCAAGTCATGAAGGTCATGATTCAGATTCAGAAGATCATTGATTTTAGGCTTGAAATTTTATTAAATCGTGTAAATATTAATTAAAGAAAAAAAATAATAAAAAATAGGAGAAAAAAATGGAAGAAGGCGTACATTGGGTTTCAAAACCTATAGCAGCAGCTTTATCAATTGGTTTTGGTGCCATAGGAGCAGGTTTGGGGATTGGTCTTTTAGCTGGTAAGGCTTTAGAGGCATTAGGGAGAAATCCTGAAGCTGGTGGGTTAATCCAGCAGAATATGATTTTGGCAATTGCCTTTACGGAGGCATTGGCAATTTATGCTCTAGTTGTTTCTATTCTGATTATATTTGTTGCATAAAATATATGATTTTAAAATTGTTTGATAATCAACAAATATTGAGGTTTAAGATATGGGTGCGTTAGGTATCAGTATTTCACAGTTACTTACACAAGTAATAAGTTTTTTGATACTTTTTTTCTTGCTTTATAAATTGGCTTATGGCCCACTTATAAAGATGTTGGATTCTAGATCAGCTAAGATTAAGGAAAGTCTTGATGCAGCAGAGAAAGCAAAAGATTCAGTTAAAGAATCTGAAGATAGGATCGAGAGAGAACTCGCTAATGCTCGGCAAGAAGGTCAACAGCTTATTTCCGATGCACGTGAAGCTGCTGAAAGAATCAGGGATCAAGAAATTGTTAAGGCAAAAAAAGATGCTGAAGATTTAATAACTAAAGCTAAATCGGAAATTATTTTAGAAAAGGAAACAGCAATCGAAAATCTAAGGAAAGATTTTGCTGACTTATCTATTATTGCAGCTGAAAAGATCATAAAAAAGAACATAAATAAGAATGATCATGAAACCTTAATTAATGAAGTAATAAATAATGAGTTGGATTCTATACAAAAATGATTTCTCATCTAAGATATGCGAAAGCTTTATTTGAATTATCTAAAGAAAATTCTTCAATAGAAAACTGGTTGCTTCAAATGAATGAAGCAGAGAGCATACTATCAAATGAAGACGTGATTGAATTGTTAGATTCTCCACAAGTCCCTGAAAAAGTAAAATTTAATGGAGTTGAAA
>CAZBHC010000026.1:0-17125 GCA_964491775.1 uncultured Dehalococcoidales bacterium
ATCTTCTAAACCCACCATTTCGAGTTTTTCTACTGCTTTTTGTCGTGCTTCTTTTTGAGAACTTCCTGCAAGTATAATGGGCAACTCTACATTTTCTTGAGCAGTAATTACAGGTAATAAATTATATGCCTGAAAAACAAAACCCATAGATTTGGCCCTATATTCACTCAACTTATCATCTGACATTTGTCTTAATAATTGTCCTGAAATAATTACATCGCCTGAGTCGATAGAATCTAAACCTGATAAACAATTTAATAAAGTAGTCTTACCTGAACCACTTGGCCCCATAACAGCAACCATTTCACCCTTAGTAACTTCTAGAGATACATCTGCTAATGCTCTAACAGTTATATCTTTGGAACGGTAAGTTTTGTTAATATTTTCTGCGGTAATTATTGATTCAGTCAAATAATTTACAATCTCCAAATATTATTACTCATCTATATGTTAATTCTAATATTTAATAACAATTTATCTACTAAATTAGATGATTAAAATGTAGTATATATTCAATATACTTTTGAAATATTAACTGACAAATTTTATATCAACATTAGTAGCATGCAAATTTTGAGTAATTGTAGAATCAACAGAAAAAACTTTTTTGATATTTGGTTCTGTAAAAACTACTTTAGGTGCTCCAAAACAATGTTGTTCTCCATCGGATATCATAATTACCTCATCACATAACTCTGATACCAAATTAAGATTATGTAATACGAGTATATTTGCTATGTTCTCTGACTTAGAGTACTTTTTTATAAGAGAAGCAATTTGTATTTGATACTTTAAATCTAAACCTGATAATGGTTCATCCATTAGTAGATAATTAGAAGTTTGTGCAAACATTCTTGCTAACATTACCCTTTGCCTTTCGCCTCCAGATAAAGTATATATCTTACTCTCAGAAAGATGATTTATACCTAATTTGTTCATAGCATCTAATACAATTTCTTTTTCATTTTTATCATTTATTTGAAATCTCCCCATCCTAGAATATCTACCCATCATAACTGTCTCAAATACAGTAAACGGATGATTTTCTTCAAACTGAGGTAAGTAACTAATTAATCTGGATTTTTCCGAATTCTTGTAACTCTTAACTTCTCTTCCATTTATTTTTACTGTTCCACTATCTGGTCGTAAAATCCCTGCTATAATTTTTAGTAAAGATGTTTTTCCGCTACCATTTGGTCCCACAATACCAATAATTTTTCCAGGAATAATTTCAAAAGAAATATTACTAAGAACTTTTCTTTTTCCAAATTTCAAACATACTGATTCAATTTCTATTTTATTCAATTTCACTCCAGTTTTTAAAATCTTCAAATTTTATAGAAACAAATTCTTCTGTATATAATAATTTACTTAATTCCTCTATACCTCTAATATTCCAATGGGACAAAGTAGTGAAATAAGGAGGATGTACATGAAATATTTTTTTCTCCTTTATAGCTGGTACTTCAAACAATACCGGATTACTCAATAATTCTTTTTTGAATTCTTCAGCACTTTCTTTTGGTTGAGGTAAAAGAATAATATCAGGATTAATTTCTGCGATTGATTCAATACTCACTTCCTTATGACCATCAATCCCCGAATCTGCAGCTGCATTAATAGCTCCAGCTTGCTCTATTATTCCTCCTTCAGTTGATTCAGAACCAGCTGCAAAAATCGTCGCCCATTTTGTTATTGAAAGTACTCTATTAGAATTATTTTCAGGTTTATTATTATTAATAATTGCTAATCTAGATTTAATTTCTTCTGATAAAACAGCAGCTTCTTTTTCTGCCCCAAGTATGTAACCCATAAATAGTATATTAGGAATATTTCCTTCAGCAGAATTATCCAACTCAGCTCTAATAACTGGAATTTTAGAATCTTTCAAAATTGCTATTGTATCTACATCTGTATATTTTGATGCTATTACGACATCTGGATTTAAACCAATAACTTCTTCTGGATCAAAACCAATTTCTTTTAAGTTGTAAGAAAGTTCAGAAATATTAGAAATTGATGGGTCAACAAAAAAATTATACCCAGCTAGAATTTTTTTAATATCCATTATTCCTAGTAATATTTCTGTATGGCCTAAGGATAATGAATGTATTCTTTCAGGTTTTTTATCAATAGTTACAATTCCATCAGAAGTTTCTACAGTTCGAGGCCATCCAAAATTAGATGGGTCTATAATACCATCTATATTAAATAAATCATCTTGATTTATTTCTGAATTATTACCAGGTTGAGGTAATTTATTATTCACCAAATTATTATCAGATTTTTCACAACCAAAAGTAATAAAAAATGCTGAAAGTATAAAAATATACACAATAAAATTAATTTTCTTTTTTAACATTACATTCCTCCTATTTATAATGAATAAAAATTTTTTCTATTTGAAACCAGTAAATAAATAAAAAAAGGTGCACCTAAAAAAGAGGTTATTAAACCTACTCTAATTTCAGCAGGAGAAATTATTACTCGAGCTAAAGTATCTGAAAGTAAAAGAAAAATAGCTCCAGAAAAAAATGATAATGGGATTAATTTTCTATTATCTGCACCAATTACCAATCTAACCATATGCGGTATTATTAAACCAACAAAAGCAATCACACCAGTATATGCAACTGATACACTAGTTATTATTGAACCTAATATAAGCATTAAATTTCTTGAAAATTGAACTCTTATCCCCAATGAATTACCTTGATCTTCACCTAACATCAATAAATTTAAATCTCTTGAGAAAATTATTGCTAGTGTAGTAGGTATTAGTATCATAGGTACAATAATCTTCAAGCTAATCCATCGGGCAGAATCAAAACCACCAGCAAGCCAGAATATCATTTGTCTTTGTGATTCAATATCTCCAGAAAAAATTATAATTGCAGAAGTAATCGAATTAAGAAAAGCCCCAATTGCTATACCTGATAATATTAAGGTAGGCACAGAAATTTTTCCAGATAAAGTAGAAACTGTAAAAACAAATAATAACGATATAAAAGAACCTAAAAATGCAAATATAGGTACAATCCATACAGATAAAACTGCCATACCTGTAAAAATTGCTAAGACTGCACCAGTTGCACCACCAGCAGATATTCCAATTATTCCAGGATCTGCTAAATTGTTTCTAAAAATCCCTTGCATAATAACACCTGAAACTGACAATCCTCCACCAATAACAAATGCCATTAATATTCTTGGCAACCTTACAGTTTCAAGAATAGCTGTCTGTGTAATAGTTATGGACTGAGAATCAAAACCTAATAAATTAAGAAAATAACTTACAATTTCGCTGTTAGAAATATCATAAGGACCAAGAGTTATAGAAAATATGATTGATAATAAAGATAAAAGTAATAGACAAACTATACCTAAAAAAAATCTACCCTTAAAAAACAAATTTTTGGGTGTAAATACTGTTATGCGCAGCAAAATTCACCTTATAACGAAATACTAAAGTCATTAAAAAAATTAAAGATATAATGGCAGGTCTCCTGGCTTAAGTACGTAAAATAGAACATAAAAAGGTCTATAAAAAACAAACTTTCACAGTGGCGCAACCGCAACGGAATATTAACCGTTTTCCCTATTCTCCTCAAAATTACAAAATAATAGTACAAAATAATAGTGAGGCACCATAACACCTAAATTTTAATCAATCTTAAAAAATATTTATTTTAATGTCAAGTAATGAATCAAATTTTATTAAGCTAAGATTTATAAATTAAAGTAAAAGATGTTAAAATTAAAAGAAATTTAATATACTTAAGGATACAAATGTCTACATCAAAACAAAAAAGTAAAAAAAAGGATTGTGCTCATCATTGGAGAATTGAACCGCCTAATGGAACTATGAGTATGGGTTCCTGCAAAATATGTGGTGAAACACGTGAATTTAGAAATTCTTTTGAATACTCTTCTTGGTATGGTAGTAAATCGCCATCTGATGTAGCTAATAATCAAGATAAAAGTAAATAAAATGGAGTGAATTTATGGATTTAGGTATATCAGGAAAGCATGCACTAATAACTGGAGGCACTAGAGGTTTAGGAAAAGAATCAGCAACTATATTGGGAAAAGAAGGAGTAAAAATTTCTATATGTGGAAGGGGTGAGGAAGATCTAAATAAAACTATCAAAGAACTAAAAAATCTTGGCATTTCTGTATATGGGAAAAAAGCTGATTTAACAGAAGAGAGTTCTATTATAAATTTGTATGAATCTGTCACAAAAGATAATGGAGAAATAGATATTTTAATTAATAATGTTGGAGGTAGTTTAGGGACATCAGATCTAATAAATTCATCAATGGATGATTTTACAAATGTAATGAATGTAAATTTATGGTCAGCAATAAGATTAATGAAATTATCTGTTCCAAATATGAAAAACAAAAAATGGGGTAGGATAGTAAATATAGCCTCAATCTATGGTAGAGAATATGGTGGTACTGCACCATATATGACCGCAAAAGCTGCTATGATAGCTGCATCGAAACATGCGTCTCAAACATTAGCTAGCACGGGAGTCACAATAAATGCTGTAGCGCCTGGATCAATACTACATAAAAATGGTACATGGGAAAAATTCATTAACAATAACTCCAAAGAAACTGTAGACAAATTTATAGAAAACAACTTACCAATGGGAAAGTTTGGTTGGCCAGAACCCGTAGGCGCAACCGTAGCATTTTTATGCTCTGCTCAAGCAGCTTTAATCACCGGAGCTTGTATTAATGTAGATGGTGGTCAATCCCACAATCTATTCTAGGCTGTGTCCTAGTCCATTATCGCTTCATAATGTTGTTCGCTTTAGAATCTTCGGGTTTGGAATCACGTGACACCATTTCAAGCCAATTGCCATCTGGATCTTGAAAATAGATAGCATATCTTGCGCGAGGCCATTCAACATCACGTTCGTAATCTGGACCAAAAGTCTTGATACCTTCCGCTGCAAGCTTTTGTCGCCATTCAATTACATCTTCAACTACCATTGCAACGTGTGTGGATCCAGGCCGATTGCGATCGAACTGATCTGAACGCACCGACGCACGTGGATTTACGTACTCGTTAAGTTCAATAAAATGTCCACCGCCAACCCCAACCCAAGCTTGGCGAATTTTAACATTTTTATATCCAACTACTGCAGAAATCCAAGGTGTTTCTGATATTACTGGTTCAAGCTCGATCTTCATTCCTAAAACTCTTGTATAAAAATCAAGGGACTTATCGAGGTTATTAACAACAAAACCTGTGTGATAGATATTTTGTACTTCAGACATTTTATATATCCAACTTATTTATTCGACCACTAATTCTACGGATCAATATCCACAATATTGGTTAATATATCTACCTAAGAAATCTCTACTGAAGCTCCTGCATCTTCAAGTTTAGATTTTGCAGTATCAGCATCTTCTTTGTTGGCATTTTCTAAAACAGCTTTAGGAGCAGCTTCAACAAGATCTTTTGCTTCTTTCAAACCTAAAGGGGTTACCTCTCTAACAGCCTTAATAACGGCAATTTTATTAGATCCAAACTCTTTTAATGTAACTGTAAACGTATCTTTCTCTTCAGCCTCTGAAGATTCAGATGAATCCCCACCAGATTGAGCAGCAACAGCTACAGGTGCAGCGGCACTAACACCAAATTCCTCTTCTAATGCCTTCACAACTTCTGATAAGTCCAAGACTGACATTTTTTTTATTTCTTCTATTAATTCTTCTTTATTCATAATTATTCTCCTTGTTTATTGTTATCAACATATCTACTTAAGACTGTTGTAAGTCCTCTAATAGGTCCTTGCATTACAGAAACTAATCCATAAATTGGACTATTCATAGAACTCATCATTTTGGATATTAATTCATCTTTAGAAGGAAGTTTAGATAATTGTTTAATTTTAGCCTCATCTAAAATATCACCATCTAGCCAACCTCCTACTATGACCACAGGAAGTGAGTTTTTCTCAGTATGTTGAACAAGTGTTTTAGTTGCTAAAGCTGGATCATTTGAACTAGTTAAGAATCCAACTGGTCCAGTCATAAATTCTTTTAATTCAGGTTTACCTGACCCATCAGCAGCAAGCTTAGCAAAGGTATTTTTTACTATTTTGAAATTACAATTGTTTCTTCTAAGAGAAGCTCTAAGAAGATCCATATCAGAAACACTAATTCCTCGATATTCAGTAGCTATAATAATTGAAGAAGAAGCAAACAAATCTGTTACTTCTTTTACACTATTTAAAGCTTTTTCAGTTGGCATAAATACTCCAAATTAAATTTCCAAAAAAAAACCCGGAATCTTCCGGGGTTCGTCAAATACAATATAGCGACGACCTAGGAAGGTTGAAAATCATTTAATCCTAATTTAGGAAACCGACTGTCTTTGGTCTTAATTTTTTAATTTTATAATATAATTCTACAAAATTTTTGTTTCATATATCATGAATTACGAAGATATATTACTAAAATTTTCCATTTCGTTCAAATTTAATTTGATACTTGGACCCATAGTAGTACAAATTGTTGCTGTTTTTATGAATTGACCTTTCAAATTTTCAGGTTTGGAATTCAATATAATAGAATATACACTTTTCAAATTATCTAAAATCTGATCTTCATTAAATTCTACAGTGCCTATCCTTACATGAACGTTTGCACCTTTATCTAACTTTATTTCGACTCTTCCATGTTTACTTTCTGAAATTGCATTCGGAAGATTCTTTGATTCCACAACGGTACCTGTCTTGGGATTTGGCATTAAACCTTTCCTACCTAAAAAACGACCTAATCTACCAATTTTAGGCATTTGATCAGGGGTGGCTATTGCTACATCAAAATCTGACCATCCATCCTCAATTTTTTTTATGAAATCATCATTTACAACATAATCTGCACCTGAATTTTCAGCTAATTTAGCATCGTCACCATCAGCAAAAACAAATACTTTTACATCTTTTCCCGTGCCATGAGGTAATTCAGCTACTTCTCTAACCTGTTGGTCAGACTGTTTAGGGTCGACTCCAGTCGATATATGCAATTCTACAGCTTCTACAAATTTTGCAGTAGCATTAGTTTTAATCTTAGCTATAGCATCTTTTGGATTATGATCATCTAGTCCAATTACAGAACTTATAGAATTATAACGCTTACTATGTTTTACCATGATTCTCCATTCAATATATTATTCTACTTCTATACCCATACTTCTTGCAGAACCCTCTACAATTTTTATCGCTGCTTCGATATCAGTTGCATTTAAATCTGGCATTTTGGTATTTGCAATTTCCTTTATTTGACTCGCAGAAATCTTCCCAATAATTTCAATACCAGGTCTTGATGAAGCAGCAGTTACACCTGCTGCTTTCTTTATCATATCTGAAGCTGGCGGTGTTTTAAGTAGCATATCAAATGATCGATCTGCATAAACCGTAAGCTCTACAGGAACTATATTTCCTGACAGCTTCTGTGTTCTTTCGTTATATTCTTTAACAAATTGCATTATATTTACCCCAGCTTGTCCTAAAGCAGGACCAACAGGAGGAGCCGGAGAAGCTTGCCCGGCAGGTAATTGTAATTTAAGCACTGTTGCTATTTGTTTTGCCACTTATCTATTCCTCTATATACTATTATGTTTTCTCGAGTTGAAGAAAATCGAGTTCCACTGGAGTTTCTCTTCCAAAAAAAGAAACATGAACTCTGACTTTTCCTCTATCCAAAAATACCTCATCTACAGTTCCCATAAAATCAACAAAAGGACCATCTTTTATCCTAACACCATCACCAGTTTCAAATCCTATTTTTACTCTAGGAGCTTCTGACTTCATTCTATTTATTATTCTATCCACCTCGTGTTGCTCAAGTGGAACTGGTTTAGAACGATTTTCGGTTGAATCTTCTGCAGAAATAAATCCTGTCACACCCGGAGTATTTCGTACAATATACCATGATTCATCATCCATAAACATATTGACTAATAAATAACCAGCATACATTTTCTTTTCAACTTCTACTCTTTCACCATCCTTAATTTCTACTTCTATCTCTGTAGGAACAATAATTTCTAAGATCCTATCTTTAACATCCATTGTTTCAATTCGTTGGTAAAGATTTTTTTGAACCTTGTCCTCTTGACCTGAATAAGTATGAACAATATACCATCTTAGAGAGTCGTTTATATCATTTTCCATAGTTTATAAATACCTTACGTTCCAGACAAAAAAGCCATCATTCTAGAAAAAAAATAGTCTACAATTCCCAAAAAAATACCTATAGTTATTGAAAGTACTAAAACTAAAATAGTCAATCTAGTAGCTTCCTGTCTACTAGGCCAAGAAACTTTTCGAAGTTCTCCAATTACCTCTGCAAAAAATCTAAAAATAGAAAACCTATTTGATATCTTCATATTTTTATTAACAGGAACAGTTTTACGGGCCATAGATCAAAACCTATCTGCGTTCTCTAAATAATTGACGTGCTCTACAAGAGGGACAAAATTTTTTAAACTCAATCCTGTCAGGAGTATTACGCCTATTTTTTTCTGTGTTGTAATTATATTTCTTACATTCTGTACAAGTCATTACGACCAAAGTACGAACTGCACTTTTCTTTGCCATTTCGATTAAGTATTATTATTCCACTACCTTTGTAACTACTCCAGATCCAACAGTTCGTCCACCTTCACGAATAGCAAACCTTAAATTTTCTTCCAATGCCACTGGATACATCAAAGAAATATCCATTTCAGTATTATCTCCAGGCATTATCATCTCAACTCCATCTGCTAATTTAATCTCACCTGTAACATCAGTAGTTCTTATATAAAATTGCGGCTTATAACCTGAAAAGAAAGGTGTATGTCGACCGCCTTCTTCCTTTGTTAAAACATATACTTGAGCTTTCGCTTTAGTATGCGGAGAAAGAGTTCCTGGCTTTGCTAATACCGCCCCTCTAGCAACATCCTCTCTTTCTATACCTCTAACTAAACATCCAACAGCATCTCCAGGTAAACCTTCATCTAATGTTTTATGAAACATTTCAACACCAGTAATAACTGTCTGAGTGTTCTGACCAAAACCTACAATATCAATAGTCTCACCTACCTTAACACTTCCTCGCTCTACTCTACCTGTCAAAACAGTACCTCTTCCCTTAATACTAAAAACGTCTTCTATAGGCATAAGAAAAGGTTGGTCTGTAGGCCTATCAGGAACTGGAATGTAATCATCAACGGATTTCATTAATTCATGAATTGCCTTAACCCAATCATTATCTGGTTTATCATGATTTTCTAGTGCTTCAAGTGCGCTCACTCTTACAATTGGAATATCATCTCCTGGAAAATCATATTCTGTTAGTAATTCACGTATTTCTAGTTCCACTAATTCAAGTAACTCTTCGTCATCCATCATATCTGATTTATTCAAAGCTACAACTAATTTTGGAACATTCACCTGCCGTGCTAGAAGAATATGCTCTCTAGTCTGAGGCATAGGACCATCCGGTGCAGCTACCACAAGAATAGCACCGTCCATTTGGGCCGCACCTGTAATCATATTCTTAATATAATCAGCGTGACCAGGACAATCTACGTGAGCGTAGTGACGTGAATCAGTTTCATATTCTGTATGGGTAGTAGCAATAGTCACTCCTCTTTCACGTTCTTCAGGAGCGTTATCAATTTCCTCAAAAGCCTTAGCAATCACATTATCACTGGAATGAGACAATACATGAGTAATCGCAGCTGTTAGAGTTGTTTTTCCATGATCAACGTGACCAATTGTACCTACATTCACATGTGGTTTACTTCGATCAAATACTTTCTTAGCCATATTATCCTCTTTTAATATTCAGCAAATTTTCTCTATTAAATAAATTAAATTTAAAATAATCCTTCCTATTGTATATATTTAATTCTTAATTATCTGCACTTTTTGATTACTAATTAATTGATAAAAAATGTTATGGAGCCCACACCGAGAGTTGAACTCGGGACCTCATTCTTACCAAGAATGCGCTCTACCACTGAGCTATGTGGGCTAAAAACGTCACTAATCCTTAGAAAAATAAAGGTAATGGTGCAGGGAACAGGATTCGAACCTGTGAAGCCGAGGGCGGCAGTTTTACAGACTGCTGGGTTTAACCACTCCCCAATCCCTGCCTAATAATATTTTAACATACCTTAGTAAACATCTAAATAAATTATTTATATAAATGTAGAAAAAATTGGAGCCTCGGGTCGGATTCGAACCGACGACCGGCTGATTACAAATCAGCTGCGCTAGCCACTGCGCCACCGAGGCCTGTATTAATAGTTTACACAACATAAATACAGAAAATTATCACAATGATATATTTATTATCTAGATTACTATGAAAATAATTTTTGCGTCTCAATGGTAACCAAATTATAAACTTCTCTTAATGGTATATCATTTACCTTCGAAATCTTCAAACAATCTTCATATTCAGGATTTGCATCTATAATTTGACCATCAATAATTTTTACTTTAACTTTAATATCTCCGTAAATTGTAGAAATTTTAATGATTTTTCTTGGCGCTATATGTCGTTCAATTACACTCCGTCTGATACCTAATGTAGTCGTCTCTTTCATCATTATATCTACAATTTTTTCTTCTAATGCTTTTTCAATTAAAACTGAAATTTTTACTCCAGGTCGATTTTTTTTCATAAAAATAGGAGTAGTCCAAACGTCTAAGCAACCAATGCCAAATAGTAATTGTGTAACATGTCCAATAATTTCTCCCGAAGAATCATCAATATTTGTTTCAAGTAATATTATTTTATTATTTTCATCAAAAGTTTTAGAATTAGTTTCACCAATCCAAATACTAGTGACATTCGCATAATTTTCTATATCTTTATCTCCAGCTCCATAACCAATAGTTTCAGGTATGAATGATATAGGTTCAAAATTATTTATTAAATAACATACTATCGCAGCTCCTGTAGGAGTAATTAATTCACCAATAATATTATTCTTTGAAGTTCTAAAAATAATGTTGTGATCTAACAAAATTGAAGTAGCGGCTAACGTATTAGAAGGCATTGCACCATGGCTATTAATTGTTTGACCATTTGATATAGGGATAGAAGAAATACTAATATCTTCAATTTCAAGTAAACTTAAACCTATTATAAAACCTGCAACATCTAAAAGAGTATCTAAACTACCTAATTCATGTAAATGAAAGTCTTCTACATCTTCAGAATGAACTTTCTTTTCTGCATTTTCTAATAATTTTATAACCCCAACAATTTTAGATTTTATAGAATTCTCAATAGAAGCATTAAAAACTATTTTATAAAAATCTTCAAATGTAAAAGCTTCATTGGTTTGTTCAATATTAAAAGTTATATTGGAAGCATTTACACTATTCCTAAAACACTTATTTATACTTAAGTTCCAACCTTCAGATGTAATTTTTCTTAATTCAATCTCAAGAATTTTAGGATCCAATCCAGCGTCAATAAGTGCTCCAATTAGCATATCTCCTGACAATCCACCAACAACATCTATATAAGCAATTTTCATGATAGATTATATTTTTTTTATTTTTTTATTCAAGGATCCTGATCGATAACCTTCAGTATCTAATTCCATTTTTTTGAATCCTACATCTTTTATTATTTTAGATATCCCTTTTTTAATTAGTGGTGAATTAAATCTTATAAATTCAGATCTAGGAATTTCAATTTTAGCTATGTCTCCAAAGTGCCTAACTCTGACAATCGGAAAACCTAACTCTCTAATTTTCTTCTCAGCGAATCCTATCATATTGAGATATTTAATCGATACTGGGGTTCCATATGGTATCCTAGATGCTAAACAAGGTTGTGCAGGTTTATCCCATGTACTTAACTTCAAAGTTCTAGAAGCAATTCTAATATCATTTTTACTAAAACCTGATTCTACAAGCGGAGAAACTACATTGTAGTTTTTTGCGGCTTTCATTCCAGGACGATAATCGCTTAAATCATCAAGATTTGCCCCATTAGCAATATACTTATAGTTAAATTCTTTTGCAATGGAACCTAAATGATTATAAAGTTCGGTCTTACAATAGAAACATCGCCTTATATCGTTAGCAACATAGGATGAATTGTTCATTTCTTCAGTCTTAATAATTTTATGATTCCATTGGAACTGTTTAGCTAACTTTTTTGCATATTCTAAATCATCATTAAATAAGCTTGGAGAATCTGCGGTTACTGCTAAAATTTTTAATCCCGGGGTCATATGGGAAATAGCAGTCAAAAATGCTGAATCAACACCTCCTGAATAAGCTACAATTAAAGAACGATAGCTCTTCAAAATTTTGTGAAGTTTCTTTATTTTATTATTTAATGTTTCTTGATCCAAGCTAAAATATTTCAAAACAAAAAATCTATATAGTACAAACTATTCCGGAAAAACAGATTCTTCTTTTAAGGTCTTTTTTTTGTTATTTAACTTCTTAATAATTATCTGGTCATTTTCACAGTCAACTTCAATAGAATCTCCAGCAGAAAATTTACCTTTCAACAATAACTCAGAAAGTTGATCTTCAATTGTATCCTGTATTAATCTGCGTAAAGGCCTAGCTCCCATTTTTGGATCAAATCCATTTTTCACTAGATAGCCCTTAGCAGGTAAATTAACATGCATAAACAGACCATGATCCAAAACTCTAATCTCAATATCTTTTAGAAGAATATCTACTATTTTCATAATACTTTCGGATGATAATGGGTGGAATACTACAGTAGCATCAATACGATTTAGAAATTCAGGACGAAAACCGTTAGAGGGGTCCTTAACCGAATCTAAAACTTGAGATTTTATCCTTTCATAATCTAGACTAATATCTTTTGAATCGGACATATTAAAACCAAATCTAGAACCACTATTTATTAGATTAGAACCCAAATTAGATGTCATAACAATAATAGTGTTTTTAAAATCAACCTTTCTTCCTTTTGAATCGGTTAAGTGCCCATCCTCAAATACTTGAAGTAAAATATTAAACACATCAGGATGAGCTTTCTCAATTTCATCTAAAAGTATTACAGAATAGGATCTTCTTCTAACTGCTTCAGTTAATTGTCCACCCTCATCATGTCCAACATATCCGGGAGGTGATCCTACTAATCTAGAAACAGAATGTTTCTCCATGAACTCAGACATATCAAGCCTGATCATAGCATCATCTTCTCCAAAAATATACTCTGCAAGCTTTTTTACGAGATGAGTCTTACCTACTCCTGTAGGCCCCAAAAATAAAAAAGCACCAATTGGTCTTTTTGGGTCTTTAAGACCTGAACGTGCACGTCTAACAGCTTTTGAGACAACATTTATTGCTTCATTTTGCCCTACAACATGAAGTTGAAGAGCTTCTTCCATTTTAATTAATCTTTCTTTTTCTTCTACATCTAATCGTGTGACAGGTATTCGTGTCCACATAGAAACTACCTCAGCTATATCTTCAGGAGTAACAGAACTAGATATTGAATTTGGATTTTTTTTCTTCCATTCTAATTCCAATTTTTCTATTTCAGTAATTAATCTTAGTTCTTGATCCCTTAATTGAGCAGCTTCTTCATATTCCTGTGAAGTGATAGAAGTATCTTTTGATTTTCTTATTTTATTCAATTCTTTACGTTTATCTTTTAAAGGTTTAGGAACTGAAGCACTTCTAATTCTCACTCTTGATGATGCTTCATCTATTAAGTCAATAGCTTTATCAGGTAATTGCCTATCAGCAATGTACCTATCAGCCAGCTGTGAAGCTACCTCTAAAGCTTCATCTTCAATTAAAAGATTATGATGTTTTTCATATTCAGTCTTAATCCCTCTCAATATTTCAACAGTCTGTACAGGATCAGGAGCATCTACAGTAACTGGTTGAAATCTTCTCTCTAAAGCCGCATCTCTTTCAACATATTTTCTATAATCGTCAAGAGTAGTAGCCCCTACAACTTGAATTTCACCTCTAGCCAAAGAAGGTTTGAGTATGTTTGCGGCGTCTACAGCGCCTTCGGCTGCTCCAGCACCAACCATTGTATGCATTTCATCTATAAAAAGAACACAATTACCTGCCTTTTTAATTTCAGATAAAACTTTTTTTAGTCTCTCTTCAAATTCACCTCTATATTTAGTTCCAGCAACTAGAGTACCCATATCAAGAGTAACTACACGTTTACCTTCTAATGTCTCTGGTACATCTCCTTCAAAAATCATAGTCGCTAATTTTTCAATAATTGCAGTTTTTCCAACACCAGGTTCACCTAATAAAACTGGGTTATTTTTAGTTCGACGACTAAGAATTTGTATAACTCTTTGGATTTCAGTATCACGCCCAATAACATTGTCTAATGTACCCTCTGAGGCCTTAAGTGTCAGGTCCACACCTAACTCATCCAAAATAGGTGTTTGATTAGATTTACTCACAGAAGTAGAACCAGAACCTAAACTTTGATTTTGGATAATTCTATTTGTTTCTTCTCTAGCCTTATCTAATGTTATACCTAGACTTTCTAATACACCTGCTGCTACACCTTCACCCTCACGCATTAGACCTATTAAGATATGTTCAGTACCTATATAGTGATGATTTAATCTACGTGCTTCATCAACAGCTAATTCAATAACTTTTTTAGCTCTTGGAGTTAAACCAATCATATCATCAGATATTGGTCTATCACCTCTTGCAATAATAAACTCAACTGCGGATCGTATTTTTGATAACTCTACATTATGATTAGCCAAAACCTTAGCTGCAACACCTTCAGTTTCTCTAGCCAATCCTAAAAGGACATGCTCAGTGCCTATATAATTATGATTAAACCTCTGAGCTTCTTCCTGAGCAAGAGATAAAACTCTTCTAGCTCGCTCTGAAAATTTTTCAAACCTACTGGACATCTAAATATCTCCTTTCAGTTTTTACAACCCTAAATTCAATTAAGATTTTTCTGGTTGATTTTGGTCATCTTCTATATTAGAAATGTTATCATCTAATTTTTCTGTGTCATCATCATTGTCACTAGAATTATCATCATTTTTGGGAGAATCTTCGTTTTTAGGAGAATCTTCTTTTTTTACTGATAATTCTGGATGAGTTACTTGTTTTAAGCTAAGCCCAAGACGACGTCTTTCAGGTTCAACTCGTATAATTTTCAACTCCACTACATCTCCCTCTTTAACTACATCTTTAGGATGATTTATCACTTCTGGAGAAATTTCACTAATATGAATCAATCCTTCTATACCTGACTCAATCCTAGCAAAAGCACCAAAATTTGCAAGTTTAGTGACGGTACCATTAACCACCTCACCTATTTTAAATCTATCACCGATTCCTTCCCATGGTTCAGGTTGTAATCTGCGTAGACTAAGAGCAATTTTTAAACTTTCTCGATCTATTTTTAAGATATAAACCTCTAATTCTTGTCCAACAGTAACAATATCTTCAGCAGATTTAACTGCATTCCATGATAATTCAGAAATATGAATTAAACCATCTGCTCCACCCAAATCAACAAAAGCACCAAAACTAGAAATTCCAGAAACTTTTCCTTTTCTTGTATCTCCTTCTTTAATACTAGAAATTAGTTCCTTTTTCTGAGAATCTTTCCAAGATTGTAACGCAGCTCTTTCAGAAAAAATTGCTCTATTTCTCCTACGATTCAATTCAATAATTCTGAATTCTACTGTAGCTCCGATAAATCCCTCTTTTGGTGGCTCACCTCCAGGGACGTACAATTCACGCACAGGTCCTACTAACTGACTTAAAGGAACAAAACCTTGAACACCTTCAGCTTCAACCACCGCTCCACCTCTATTAGCACCAATTATTTTTCCAGACACATTCTCATTTAATTCCATACTTTTTTCTAATATTCTCCACCCTTGTTCTCCTCTAGCTCTATCAACTGAGAGAATTGTAACCCCATCCATACTTTCTACATTTACAACATAAGCTATAATCTCAGATCCAACGGACAATTTTTCTCTATCTTCAGGTTCAATAGTTTTCATTTCTCTTAATGGAATATATCCTTCGGATTTATAGCCTATATCGACTAATACACCATCATCTCTTAGGTCCATTATTTTTCCATCAATAATTTCCCCTCTTCTTAACTGTTTAATTGGGACAAATTCATCTAGAAGAGACTCCATCGTGTCTTCTTTTTCTAATTCTGGTTCTTTATCTTTCACCAATTCATTCTCGGTGGATATTTGTTCATTTTCCAAATGGAAACCTTCTCTTTATATAATGAAAGAAATTAAGAATGCACTATTCTCAATTTCTAGACTTTAATTTTTATTATAAATAAATAATATTAATTATAAACAATGAAATAAATTAAAAACCCTTGGCAGCGACCTATTTTCCCACACCCTTGCAAGTGCAGTATCGTGAGCGCTATGGTGTTTAACTTCCGTGTTCGGAAAGGGTACGGGTGGGACCACCACGCTTTTACCACCAAGGGAATAAAATAATGGTAGCGGGGGCAGGATTCGAACCTGCGACCTTCGGGTTATGAGCCCGACGAGCTGCCACTGCTCCACCCCGCAATAATTTTAATTTCGATTTAATTTTGCATTCTTTTGATAATAAGATTATGTTTTGATTCCTTAAAATGGGTCAAGCCCTCGACCAATTAGTATCACTTAGCTAAAAACATTACTGCTATTACACACGTGACCTATCTAACCGGTAGTCTACCGGAGGTCTTACCCCCGACGAATCGGGGTGGGACATCTCATCTTGAGGTGGGCTTCACACTTAGATGCTTTCAGCGTTTATCCCTTCCGAACATGGCTACCCGGCAATGCAGCTGGCGCCACAACCGGCACACTATTGGTTCGTCCACTCCGGTCCTCTCGTACTATGAGCAGATCCTCTCAAATGTCCTACGCGCACAGCGGATAGAGACCGAGCTGTCTCACGACGCGCTGAACCCTGCTCGCGTGCCGCTTTAACGGGCGGACAGCCCGACCCTTGGGACCTTCTTCAGCCCCAGGATGCGACGAGCCGACATCGAGGTGTCAAACCTCGCCGTCGATACGGACTCTTGGGCGAGATAAACCTGTTATCCCCGGGGT
>CAZBHC010000027.1:0-41047 GCA_964491775.1 uncultured Dehalococcoidales bacterium
GCTGGTTGAAAATGTTCATTATTATCTTTATCGTAATATAAAGCTCCAGTAACTTTTCCTTTGTTGTTAGTTTCAATTTTACTCACTCTTGCCCTTACCCTTAATTCTGCTCCATTTTTAATCGCATATGGTACATATGTAATATCAGTACTAGCTTTTGATTGTCTTGGGCAACCGTGTCCTAAAGGGCCACACATATTACATGCTTTTCTTCCTTTATAATCAATTGAATTTACATTAGCGTCTGATGGCCACCAATGCCATCCCAAACTATCAAAAGCATTTGCAATTAATTCTCCTTCATTTCCTAACGGTAGTGGAGGCATTTGTCTTTTGGATCTTTTGGGGTTTGCAGGGTCACCATTAATACCAGAAACTCCCATCATTTCATCATTTTTATCGTAGTAAGGTTCCAAATCCCAATAATTTATTGGCCAGTCATCTGCAATTCCATCTATAGACTTAACATTAAAATCTGAAGGATGAAATCTAGGAATATGAGCAGTCCAATGTATTGTACTTCCTCCCACTGCATTGAACATTAAAGGATTAATATCAGTATTTTCGGTATTTATTGGATAATCGCTAGAATTTTTTCTTATATTTGGGTTGTAATTCCAATCGTTCAGAGCTAACTCTTCCCAATTAGGATGATTTACAGGATATTTATCAGCTTGAATTCTTGATCCTTGTTCTAAACAAACTACTTTGAATCCTGCTTGTGATAAATCCCACATTACTGCTGCACCTGATGCGCCTGCTCCAATAATTAAGATGTCTGTAGGATCATGTTGAGTAACCATGAGGTTCATATTACTATAAATATTCCAAAAATAAGAATTTAATTAATAGTAAATTAATCATTTTAATAATTAATAAATATAATTATATTTACTCAAATTTCTTTTAGGAGAAAAATTTATGCTTAAAGGTGCTACCCTTGCTTTTTTGATTATGATTGCTGGTATTCCAATTCCTATAGTTCATTTTATTTTAGTACCTATAGGTCCATTTTTAGGTGGTTTTTTTGGAGGAGGAATTGCACGAGCAGATGAAGGTAAAATTATAACATTTGGTTTTTTAGTAGCAGCAATGATGTTTATTCCTGTGATAGTTATTTTAATATTTCGTTATTTATTTGGGATAAATGAAATTTTGGGTTTTGATTTTAAATTTGTATTAATCGCTGGTTTAATACTTATTCCTTACACTTGGTTTGGAGTGACAATAGGTGCATTAATAAGTTATTTAATAAGAAAAAATTAATGAATACTTTATTCAGGTAAAATAATCACAGGGAATTTTGATTTTTTCAGTATTTCATATGCAAAATTATTTTGATTTATTCCATTTAATCCTTTTTTATTATTAGATATCGTAAGAACCCAATGATTATCATCAGAGTTTTGGATTGAATTTATTTTTGAAGAAACATTATTTTCTGTATTTGTAATTTCATAATTAATATTGTTTTGTCTTATTAAATCTAAAAGTTTAGGATTTAGTATATTTTCTTTATTTTTATTTATAAATTTTTGTTTTTTATTTATAAATAATAATGTAGCTTTCGACCCTATTAAAATACTGATAATTCGGTTAATATTTTCATGTGAAATATTTTTGTTTATTGTTGTAATAATTACATTTGGTGACGAAGGTTTCATCGTTTCTAAGTTTAAATTATTACTATTAACTACTAATAGAGGTATATTTGTTTTACTTAAAATTTGATCTAGTAGGTTATTAGTAAAAAAACGTTTAATTCTAGATTTAATTTTAGTAGATATAGCTAAAATTCCAATATGACTACTATTTGATCTAGAAATAATCATCTCATATTCAGTTCCTGTACTAATTCCCCATCGTGCCTTGATTCCTTGAGGAGCTATCGCATCTATAATAGCTTCCAAGTATGATTTTGCTAGTATTTCTCCTCTGTCATGTTGAGCATCTGGATAACTTACATTTCCTGTTCTTTCTACGGCGGCTATAGGATTTTCTGGTAAAACATGTAGTAACATTATTTCTCCATTAAACCATCTAGATAACATAGATGCATAAGGAATAGAAGTTTCAGATTCTATAGAACCGTCTAAAGGAAGTAATATTCGATCTAAATTTAAATTCTTTATTGATTCTTTATTACTTTTATTAATTTCTGAAGATTCTTTCATAGTTTATTTAATTTGATATTGGGCAAGTAAAATCACTCCCCCATTCTCTCCATGATCCATCGTAGTTTTTTACTAGTTCTAAACCGATTAATCTCAAGACCCAAAAAGTATGAGCAGCCCTTATGCCACCTTGGCAGTAGGTAATAGTTTTTTTATTAAACGAAAATCCAGAATTGGTAAGTATAGATTTTATTTCTTTAGAGGTTTTTAAGGCAGGAATTTCTCCATTAGTATGGAAATTTGTCCATTCAATATGAATAGCACCTGGAATATGACCTCCTCTTGGTCCCCCTCTTTTATTTTTTCCTGTCCATTCATCATCACTTCTTACATCTAATATTTGAATATCATCATCTATTATTGATTCTTTAACATAGTCTCTTTTCGCTATGTATGAATCAATAATATTAGTATTAAATTCTGATGAACTATACTCTGAAATTGTTTGAGTTATTTTTTTATCCTCTTGTAACCATTTTTGATAACCCCCGTCTAATATCTTAATTTTGGTATGTCCATAGTAATTTAATGCCCAAAGTAATCTTAATGAATATAAACCAGCTGATCTATCGTAAGCTATTACTAGTGTTTCGTTATCTATTCCTAGATTACACATAGTTTCAGAGAATTTATCGGGATTTTGTATGTGGACTCTATCTTCTAAAGATGTTTTATAATAATTATCTATAACATTCGTTGCTCCAGGTATATGACTAATATTATATTTTTCTGAAGAATCGGTATCCACTATTCTGATGTTAGGGTCATTTAAGTTTTTTTCTAACCATTTGGTAGTTACAAAAATATTATTTTCTATATATCCTCTTTGATTTGAGGGGATAAATTCATTCTTTTTCATTAAAGATATCTCCTATTTTGAGTTTTACAATTATACTCCATTCAAATGCAGAAATTTTTTTCCCATTATCATCTCTTATTTTATTGATTTTTACTTCTCCATCTTTACAAGCTATTGTAATTCCATCTTTTGTAATATCTAAAATAGAACCATATTTATTTTTATGATTTGAACAAAATAATTGACTACCATACAAAAAAATTTTATTAGATTTAAATATTGTATGGGCACCAGGTTGAGGATCTGCTCCCCTAATTAAGTTATGTATTTTTTTATATGAAGAATTCCAATTTATTTTTGTATCCGTTTCTTTACACCATCCTTCATAGCTCGAAAATTTTTCATTTTGATTTATTTTAGGGGCAACTCCATCTTTTATTTTTTTTATAGATTCTAATATTGCTTCAATTCCCATTGGGAATAATTTATTGAAATATAATGAACCTACAGAATCTTCTTCTGAGATTTTAACTTTTTTTTGCATAAGAATAGGTCCAGTGTCTAAACCTTTATCTGGCCAGAATATTGATATTCCAGTTTCATCTTCACCATTTATAATCGCCCAGTTAATTGAACTGGGGCCTCTATTCTTAGGCAATAATGAAGGATGATATTGTATAGTTCCTAACTTAGGGTAAGATATCATTTCTTGTGGAACGATATCTGTGACATAAGCCATTATACATAGGTCAGGCATAAGGTCTTGAAATTTATTAATTGCTTCCTTACTTCTAAGTTTTTTAAATTTAAAAAACTTTATATCAGATTCTATGCATGCTAATTCAATCGGATCTAAATTACTATTTGGTCCAAATACTCCAGATACTTTGTAATTTTCTTTTATTTTATTTAAGACCTCTGCACCAAAATTAGATTGGCCTATTAAGACTATGTTCAATAATTTTTCCTTGAATTTATAGTTATTAATAAGATTCTAAATCTTTTTAGCAAAACTATAATAGTTTATAGGAATTTATTTTTAGTAAGATTTTATAATTTTTTAAATAAAGGATATATTTTGAATACCGATTTAGAAGATTTTCAAAAATGGTTTAAAAAAGGTTTAGAATCTGCAAAATTAGGATTTCCAGATAAAGCTGTGGAAAATTTTGAGAAAGCAGCATGGATAGATTCTGATCACTATGATGTTCAATTTAATTTAGGAACGGCATATTTATCTATGGGCATGTTTGAGCAAGCATTGATAAATTTTAATCGTGTTATTGAAATGAAATCTGATATGCCAGATGCTTATGGAAATAGGGCAGTTGTTCATGCTGCTCTTTTTGAAGATGAATTATGTGAATTAGATAAAAGTGAAGCAATAAAATATGGTGCTCCTCCAGATGGTTTGGAAGCAGTTATTTCTCATGTGAAATCGATTAGAAAAAAAGGAAAATAGAATGAAAATAGAAGAAAAATTAAGGGAATTAAATGGATGGTCTTTAATAGAGGGACTATTAGTTCGTGAATTTATTTTTGATACATTTTTAGATGGAATAGATTTTATTACAAAAGTTAGTAAAATTGCTGAAGAACAAAATCATCATCCCGATATTGATATAAGGTATAACAAAATTATTTGTAGAGTAATGTCTCATGATGTTGGCACTATAACTGATCGAGATTTTTTATTGGCAGGAAAAATTAATCATATAGTTTAGATATTATTTTTTTTAACTCATTTTCTCGATGATATCTACGAATAGTGTTAAATGAGTTGATAATTTCTTGAAAAGACTTTGGATCGTCTAAATTATTAGAAAATTCCAAATGTTCTTGTAAAAAAATAGCTTCTGCTGAAGATAATTCTGAATATTCATTATGTTTATTTAATATTTTTTTATCTAAGCCATTATTAGTTAAATTAACATAAGATTTACCTACTATAAAATCTCTTCTACTATGAATAGATGTTCCCTCAGGTGAATCGATAGGGGTATTAATTAGATTTGAATTTAATAAGAAAAAATAAAACTGTTTTTCTATATTTAGTTCATTTATGAATTCTTCTACAGTAAAATTTGTTTTTAGGACAACATCATCTGATTTAACTTTTACTTTACTTTTTCCGTCAAATATTTTTTTTATTCCATTGAGTGTAAGTCCCTGTTTTTTTAGTTTTTTTATTTCTTTAATTTTTTTTATATTTGATTTAGGATAAAGTGATCTAGTCTCGTTTATTTTAATAGGTGGATCTAATAAACCAAAATTATAATAGAAATTTATTGTAGAAGTATTAGTTTCTGTTTTTTTAGATAATTCACCTATAAGGATCGTTTTTTTTTGATTAAAAGTGTTCATTTGGTTTTAATTATTCCCACTTAAATGTTTTTATTGCTATTAGTAGAGCTATAACTAACCAAATTATTAACCCTAATATTTCACCACTTATATCTATCAAAGAAAGACCATCTGATGATACGGATCTAATACTATCTGCTAAAAATGTCAACGGGAAAAATTGAGCTATATTAATAACCCAATTTGGCATAACTGATAGAGGGAAAAAAACTCCAGATAAAAACATCATAGGTAAAGCAATTAAGTTAGTTACTGGAGCAGCTATATTTTCATCTTTAGCCCATCCAGATATCCCTAATCCCATTGCAAGAAAAACTGAACCCCCTATTAGCGAAATTATTCCTATCTCAATCCACACTAATGGATCATTTTTACCTATAGATACTCCCAAAATGATTATTCCAATCATAATTATAAGATACGTTTGTATTATTATTAGAATTACTCTAGTAATCATTTGACCAATGATGAAATGAGATGATCCAATTGGAGTAACATTTAGTCTTCTAAGTACACCAGAAACTTTAAACCTTATAAGAGTAAAAACCACAGAAAATAATCCTGTTTGCATTATTGCCATTGCAGCTATTCCTGGAACTAAAAAACCTTTGAATCCTTGTGCATCAGTTATAATATTTTTTTCAGTTATAGAGTAGGAAGATTCAATTTTATAATCCTCAGGGATTATATTATTTTTGTTAAATAAATCTGTAAGACTATTTATAATAATAATTTTCATTGCAGATTTTTCTTCAACTTTATTTTTATCATATGATACTTCGACATCTGAAATATTATTTTTAAGTCCGAAATTTTTTGGAATGGTAATGAAACCGTCTATATCTCCATTCATTAATTTATTTTCTAAGTTGGGTTCTTGATCTATTTCTATTTCTAAAATTTTTTCTTTTTGAAAATACTTAAAGGAAGTAATTAATTCTTTTGAGATTTGATTATTACTTAGATCATTTATCCCAAGTTTTGGAGGATTGTATCTTTCAAAATTGAACAATCCAAAAATAAGCATTATTGTTATAGGAAAAAGTAATGACCATATAATCGCATGTTTGTTTCTGTAGTACATTTTCATAGATGCGAGGATAATAGCAGCGTATATTTTCATTTATTATTCACCTCTTAAGTTTTGACCAGTTAAATCTAGAAATACATCATCAAGACTGGCTTTTTTTACAGTGCGTTTTGGTTTAAAACCTTTAGAAATTAATTTATCAATTAAATTTCCAGGAGTATCTAAAGCTACTATTTTACCCATGTCAATAATTGCGACTCGATCACACAATTCTTCTGCTTCCTCCATATAGTGTGTAGTCATAATTATTGTTGATCCTTCTAATCTAATTTGTTTAATTAAATTCCATACATGTCTTCTTGCTTGAGGATCTAAACCTGTGGTTGGTTCATCTAAAAATAATACTAAAGGATCATTAACTAAGGCAATTGCAATAGATAATCTTTGTTTTTGACCACCAGATAATTCTTTATAATTTGAGTTTTTTTTCTCAACTAACTTTACTTTTTCAAGCAGATCTAAAGGATTGGTTTTGTTTCCATAAAGTTTTGAATAAAAATCGATAATTTCGTATATATTAAGATAATCAAAAAATGCATTTTGTTGAAGTTGTACTCCAATAATTTTTTTAATTTTTTTATTATCAACAATAGTATTTAATTTATTAATAAAGGTCTCACCTTTATCAGGTCGTCTTATTCCCTCTATTATTTCAACAGTGGTTGTTTTTCCTGCACCATTTGGTCCTAACATACCAAATACTTCCCCATTTTTCACTTCAAATGAAATCCCATCTACAGCACTTATTTTCCCGTATTTTTTTGAAAGATTTTTTACTTCTACTATATTTGTATTATTTTTCAATACTTTCTTCTTTTAATAGAAAATCTGTTAGATTTATGAAGTCTTTTGTAGTAATACTACCACTAAATCTGTTTATTACTTTTCCTTCACTATCTAATATTATCCATGTAGGAAAAGATGTTAATCCAAACGCCTTACCTGCTGAACTGTCTTTGTCATCAACTAATGTAGGTACCGGCCAAACTTCTTTATCTAACCATTTATCAGGTGGATAATTGGGTCTTGATTTATCTATGCTTGTTGCCACAGCAAAAAATTTCAAATCATCTGATACTGGATTGTCCTTGATCCAAGGCCCAAGCATATCAACCTCTGCTTGACAGTGTGAACACCAATGAGCAAGGAATAAAATTATTGTAGGCTTACCTGTTGAAGAAATTTTTATATTTTCTTGAATAAAAGATTTACCTGATACTATAGGAGCATCTAATCCGATAACCGTATCTAAACCACTCTTAGGTAATTTTTCAAGTTTTTTTCCGGAAATTTCAATTTTAAAATCTGATTGATTGAAATTATCACTACTACAACCTACAAAATTAACAATTGTAGATAGCATGATTATAGTTAGAATAAAAATTTTTTTTTGGTGCTGCAAATTTATACTTCTTTCTTTATCCAATATCCATAAATAGAAATCATAGTAATTACCAAGAAAGCTGTAATAGCCATCATTGGTATTGAAATATATCCATAATCCCAAACCCATCTTTCAGTACATGGAATATCAGAATAACAGATTTCTGATTTAGAAATATTAATTTGTAAAAGATAATGGTAACTAGAAATTAGTATTCCTGAAATAGAGAAAATAGGAATCCATTTGATAAACGATTTATCTTTTGTAATTGAACCTATTAGCAATAATGGAACTATAGGATACATAGCTATCCTTTCAAACCAACATAATTTACATGGTGTGAAATTATCAATTTCAGAATAATAAAGACTGATAATAGTAGAAATAAAGGCTACTATAAATCCTAATATTGAGTAAGAAACAAACCTAAATTTATCAGGTTTTATCCAAGGGAATTTCATATTAAAAATCTTCTTGAAAATGAATATTAATAATATGATAACTATTAATATATGAGAGATTAAGGTAGAGGTTGTGAAAATAATTGTTATAGCGTCTGTCAATTTATTTTATATCTGTTTTATTTTTAGATACGATCATTAGTAGTGATGGTAACACTAGTACAGAGGCTGAAAAAGCCATAATTATCATTATAGCGGTAATTAATCCATATGATGAAAATAATGGCATTGGAGCTTGAGACATTACTAAAAAACCTCCAATTGAGGATGCGGCTGATGCTGCTAAAGCCATTCCTGTGCCTTTAGTTGAAAATTTAAGAGCTTCAAATTTATTTGAATTTTTATTTAACTCTTCTCGGAATCTTTGTGTCATATGTATAGAATAGTCAATACCTACACCTATTGATATTGCCCCTATAGTAGCTGTAACAAGATTTAAACCATAGTTCATAAGATACATAGTTCCATACAACCATATTACAACTAATAAAATTGGGATAACAGTTATTAAAGAATATCTAAAAGATCTCATAAAGATCATCAATAATAAAAATGTCCCCAGTGTTGCAATAGGGATAGATAACTGTAATGATTTAGTTGTTGCATCTAATCCTGCTTTTCTAGTAAATGGTGACCCAGTTATTCCATAATCTATTAAATTTGGAGTGTTTTTAATTATTAGGATATCTTTATTTAGAGATTCCCATGCAGAAGTCGTTTTTTTTAGTGATCTAGTTCCAGGAATAGCAAAAGAAATCTGAGTATAAAAATAATTATCTTTAATTCTTAAAACGTCTTGAATTCTATTTTTAGTATAAATTAATTCACCGTTATTATTGAAGATTCCTTTTTCTAGAGCATAATTAAGAACCAGTTTTATTTGTTCATCATTATCAGGTATGCCATTTAAATCATCATCTGTAATCTTAATACCTGTATTTACTAAGATTTCATTTTTTGAAAAATTTGATGAAGATATGATTTCTAATATAGATATAATATGTGGAGGGAAAAATGTTGGTGATCCATCTAAGTTTCTCCCAATAGATTCATTTTGACTAAGTTTCAATAGTAGCTCTTTGATACCGATAAAAGTTTTATCATCTCCAAATCTACCTTCTATATATATAATTCCTGGTTCTCCTCCTTTTTCACCTAAATGCAAATCAGTTTTATCTAAACCTTGTACTATATTAGAATCAGGATCAAAGAAATCTTCGACATTAAATGTAGCTTCTAGTTTTATTGCATACCAACCAAAAAATATTGTAATTAATGTAAATATAGTTACAGTTATAAATTTATATTTTGCTAGACCAATAATAATATTTTGTAATAATAAAGAATAATTGTTTTGTTGAGAAGAATTTTCAGGCAATTCCTCCTTAGTAACTTTTTCTCCTTTTGATGTAAAAAGTATAGGTAAAATTATTGCAATAAAACCAACTGTAATCAAAATTACTGTTCCTAAGATTAAGTTCAAAGCTATCATCACAATTATTGCAGAACCTGTACCTATTGCTACAAGAGATCCAAGAGAAAAAATAATTAATTTTTCAATTCTTTTATTTTTCCAATTTAACGTTATTTTTTCTGTTATTTTGGCAAAAGCAAGTGGGACAATAAAGCCTAGTATAAAAAATGCAGATGTTACAGCTATAGCCGCTGAAAAACCAAAGTATTTCACTGATTCAATTTCAGAAATACTATTTGCTAAAAAAGCAATATTATTAGATAAAAATGCGAGGATAATTGCTGTAATTATTCCTGACATTCCAAAAATATAAGATTTTCTTATATTAATTTTTTCTTCTTCCTGTATTCTACGTATTGTGTGAACAGCAAAATCTACACCAAATGAAATCATAGCTATGGGCACAATCATATCAATGGTTAATCCACCTTTAATATTAAATAGAATTGATAAACCTTTTAACCAAATAATTAATATTCCTATACCAATTCCAGTTAGCGTTACTGCCCAATATGATCTTAAGGCTAAACCCATAATTCCTAAGGCAACAATTACAGTGAAAGTGATATATATAGCTGATTGAGTACCTTGTTCTTCAGATTCTAAATTTACATCTATTGCAATACTCCATAAATTATAGGTATTTTGTTGACCTCTTAGAAAATCTTGTATTTTTCTATCTAAGACTTCTTTATTAATTGTGGATTCGTCAGAACTTATTCCAATAGAATATACGCCACCACCTAATTTTTCATTATCGCTAAATACGTTAATAAATAATGCTGGAGATATCCACCAATTAATTTCTTCTCCAAGTACGATTATATTTTTACTGGTTGATTCAATAGAAATAGCATCTGTTATGATGTAAGAGAATTCAGTTTTCATAATGGCATCAATTGCGAATTTAACTTGTTCTTCTGAAGCTTCTAATAATGATGTTTTTAATTTTGGATGAGTAATTAACATACTCTCTACTGCAGCTGCTACACTAAAGATGCCTGGTACTTCTTTATTTGTGAGGGGGTTAAAATATTTATATAAGAAATTAGTTTTTTCTAAATTGTCAGGAGTAAGCAGAAAGCTTTTATCAGCCTCAATAAGTTTTTGTTCATTTATTAATAATTCCCTTAAAACATCTGGTGATAAAGCATCTCCATTTTTTGCTTCAAGAATAGCAGTTTGAATATGTGTTCTTGGAGAAAAATTTTCTCCAATTTTATCCATAAGGTCAAAAATTTTTCCAGATGGATCCAAGCTAGCAGCCGGTGGTTTTTCCATTAAATAACTTGGGATAAGTAATAAAAGTGTAAATATACCTACTAATACAAAAATTAAATTGGATTTAACCAAAGCCAAATTAAAAAAATTGTGGGTAGAATAATTTTTCATGAATTTATGAAATGATAAAAAAAACTTTATACTTATTATAAATTATAAATGTTATAGTAATGTGAACATTTTATTTAATATGGAGAGAGCTATTGAAGTATGTAAATTTTGGTTTATCCAGTATGAAAGTTTCAAAGATTGCTTTAGGGCTGGGATTTAGAGGACAGTATGATCCTGCAGAAGGAATAAAAGTTATCAATACAGCTATTGATAATGGAATTAATATTATAGATTGTGCGAATGTTTATGGATTTGGTGATGACAGAAAAAATATTGGGAAGTCAGAAGAATTATTAGGTAGAGTAATTAAACATTCTAGAGATTCATTAGTTATTACTTCTAAAGTTTCTAGTGAAATGGGAGATGGTCCTAATGATTATGGTGGATCACGGTATCATATTATTAATCAATGTGAAAAATCCTTATCTAGATTAGAAACTGATAGGATAGATGTTTATCTCTTACATGCAATTAATCCTGATTCAGGAATGGAAGAACAGTTTAGAGCTTTGGAGCATCTAATCAATCAAGGAAAAATTTTGTATGTTGGAGTTTGTAATTATCAAGCATGGGAGATTGTTAAAGCTATGGGGGTACAAGCCTCGATTGGTGCCCAACCATTAATTACTGCTCAAAATCCATATAATTTACTTAATCGACAAATTGAACTTGAAATGTTTCCTATGGCTAGAGATACAAATGTTGGTATTATGGCTTATAGTCCTTTAGGTGTTGGTTTATTAAGTGGAGATTATATTCCTGGAGAACCTCCTCCAAAAGGTTCTTTATGGGCAACAATCAGAAAAAATTATTTTGAAAAATATATGAAGGGGTATGTTTCAGATACAATTTTAAAATTAAAAGAAATATCTAAAGAATTAAATTTAACTATGTCACAAGTTGCTATAGCTTGGGTTTTATCTCATGATGAAATTACTTTAGCTATATCAGGATCTGATACTGTTTCACAAATTAAAGAAGTTTCAAAAGCAACAGAAATTGTATTATCTAAAGAGCATTTAAATCAGTTGAATTTTGTTTCAAGGAAGCTTACTTTAGATTTAGATACTTATTTAGGAGAAGGTGATTTTGGAGATGATTAATTTATCATTAAAAATAATAATCTCCTTTCAAATATTAAATATAGGTAGTAGTATTACATCAACTAAGATTAATCAAAAAAATTGTTAAGAATGGAAAGATATGATAGTTGACGTACATACTCATTTGCCTACTCATATGAGTGAAGTTCCTCCAGATCAAATATATACAGAAGAAACTATGAGATCAGGAGAAACAGTAAGGCTAACAAACAGTATAGATGATTATTTAAGCGATATTGAAATTTTAGATAAAGCTTTTTTATTTGGTATTGCTCCTAGACCTTGGGCTGATAAAAATCCAGAAGAAATATTTGGGGCAGGAATAGGTTGGGATGATTCCTTAAACCATAACGATGTAGCACATATAACAGCTCAAAAAGCTCCAGATAAGATTATTCCTTTTATGAGTCTTCACCCTATGGATCCGAATTGGAAAAATGAATATGATAGATGTGTAGGGGATTTAGGTTGTAAGGGTATAAAACTAGGTCCAAATTATCAAAATTTTGATCCAAATGGTGTTGAAGCATTCCAATTATTTTCAAGATTAGAAGAAGATCAGATACCAGTAATTTTTCATCAGGGTACGAGCCCAATGCCTGATGCTCCTCTTACATATGCTCATCCTCTTACAACTGATAAAGTTGCTATGGCTTTTCCTGAACTCAAAATAGTTTTAGCACATTTAGGACATCCATGGCAGGTGGATTGTCTTTCTGTGGTAAGGAAACATAAAAATGTTTGGGCTGATGTATCTGCTCAATTTTATCGACCTTACTCTTTTTGGCAGGGCATGCGTTTGTTTTATGAATGGGGTTGCACCAGTAAAATCCTTTTTGCTTCGGATTGGCCAGTTACTAAACCTGAGGATAATATTAAGCATTTAAGACTTCTACCGAAATTTGCTAAGGATCATAATCTACCTACAATTCCTGAAGAAGAAATAGAAGGTATTATAAACAGGGATGCTTTAGATATTCTTCAAGTAGATTAAAAAATGCTCAAATTATTGATATTTATTTTTCTAGGAGTGATCTTTTGTGTTTTCTGGATAGGAAGAAGAGAAGGAATTAAATCTAAAAAAATAGAAGAAATTGATTCTGATGAAGATTTTATATAGAAAAAAAATTTTTTACGGTTGGTATATTGTTGGAGCATTATTCATAGCTAATTTCTTAATGCAAGGTGGAGTAAGAAATGGTTATGGTATTTTTGTTGAAACTTGGGAGAAAGAATTTGTTGCTAGCACTGCATCGATATCACTTGCAGCATCTATCGGTTGGTTGATTAATGGATTATCGCAACCTATTTTAGGAAGATTGGCTGATATTTATGGAGGAAAAATAGTTGCACTTATTTCATTAATTGTACTTGCAATTGGAGGGATGGGAATTGCACTAGCTAATGGAGTTATTTATCTAATTATTAGCTATGGAGTTGTAATTTCTATTGCTTCAGCTGGCTTATCTCCAGCTACAGTTGGTGTTGTAATTGTTCGTTGGTTTAATAAGCGCAGAGGCACAGCTTTAAGTATATTAGCTGCGGGAGGTTCGGCTGGAGGGTTAATTTGTGTACCTCTAATGGCATATTTAATGTTAATTTATAATTGGAGAGTAGCTTGGGTAGCTATAGCTATTTTGGGTCTATTTTCTGTTCCTGTCATTTGGATTTTAGTAAAAAATCATCCCAAAGAACTAAATATGAGAGCGGATGGTGAAAATATAGAAAATTCTAACCACTCAGATTCAAATAAAATTAATAAAGGGATATTGTTTGTTGAAGATTGGAAAGATTCATTGAAAAGTTGGCCTATTTGGCAGTTATCTGCAGGCTATTTTGTTTGTGGAATAACTACATCTTCGATGGGTGTACACTATATTAGATGGGCTGTTAGCGAAGATGTTTCAACTAATACTGCAGCATTAGCATTTGGGATATTAAGTGCTGTGAATGTTATTTCAGTTATTATAGTTGGAATTTATGCAGATAAATTAGAACGAAGAAAAATGTTAGGATGGGTTTATTTAGTAAGAGGTTTTGCTTTTATAACTTTAATAATTTTCCCTGGATATCAGGCTGTTTGGATTTTTGCTTTATTAGGCGGGATGTCTTGGTTGGCAACTGTACCTCTCACTTCTTCTTTAACGGCGGATATATATGGCGTAAAAAATTTAGGTGTTCTTTTTGGTCTAGCTACACTTTCGCATCAAATCGGAGGAGCACTAGCTACATATCTATTCGGTTATGCATTTGATTTATATGGTGATTACAATTTACCTTTTATAATTTGCGTAATTACATTAGTGGGGGCAGGTATAGTTTCTTTCGCTGTAAAAGAAAAGAAATATTCATTACGATATATTACTAACACTTCATAATGCTTCCTAAAACTATACTTCATCACCCTGATCCTATTGATAACGAACTTTGGGTTCAAATAGAGAAATTTATAGAAACTTTACCTCTACCCACTCCATTTATTATAGTTTTTACTATGATAACTGTTTTGATAATAATCGGATTTATACTAGTGTTACTAGGGATTAGAAATAGAAATTAGAAAAAATATTATTAGTTTTCTAATTTGTCATACTCAGATTTAAGATCCCATCTAAGTTCGTCTTCCGGATCTATTTTTGAAGCCCAATCTTCCATAATAGTTTGTTCTTTTTTTAATACTCGCATATGATTTTGAATCCAATTAGGATCCCATCCTTGAAGAATATTATCCATAAGGGAGGATTTAATTCCTGATAATGATTTATCATTCCATAAATTATTTATTTCCAAAGGATCTTCCTGAAGATTAAATAATTCTGGATCGTATCCATTGTAATAATTTAATTTCCAATTATCTTTTCTTAACATTCTATTTTGAACTCCGCCAGATTTTGCATGGATGTCTATTCCTCCTAAATTTGCTGAAAAAGAACGACTAGTATCAGAATCATCCATACAATATTCAGAAAAAGCAGTATTTTCCCATTTTTCACCATTATTATTTAGCATGCTTAACATTGATTTACCATGAGATCTTGGTAGTTGGGGTGCTCCTGCTATATCTAGTAGTGTTGAATTTATATCAAATTGATTTATAACATTATCTAAAACTTGACCTTTTGGTAATTTTTCCGGCCACGAAATTATTGTTGGAACTTTAACAGAATTTTCGTAAAAAGTTTGTTTCCACCACAAACCTCTCTCTCCAACTTGTTCTCCATGATCAGAGGTATAAATAATTATTGAATTATCTAACAAATTATTTTTTTTAAGTGATGATAAAATGTTTCCAATTAAGGCATCAGTTCTATCACATAGTGCCCAATATGCAGTTCTTGCTCTAAGAATTTCTTCTTCAGTAACAGAATTAATTCCTGTTCTATCTCTCCACCATTTAATATATGGATGACATTTATCTAATGATTCAGCTGGGACCGTCGGTAAAGGTACTTTACCTTCATATTTAGCAAAATCTTTTTCTCTAGCTACAAAAGGTTGATGCGGTAACATTAAACCGATAGAGATATATAAAGGAGATTTTTTTTCTACATTTGTTTTTCTAATATTATTTAGTATGGAATCTGTTCTTTCTGCGACTTCTTCGTCATGAACTTCATAAGCATTTTGTCCTATACCTGATTTTTCTAAACTAGATCTATTAGGACCAGTTGTACCACTTAATACCCCATGGTCAACTTGTCTAGGACTTCCAGGGTAATTTGGGCTGTGATCTCCGACGAATCTTTTAGCAAATCCATGATACTGATCAATACCATTAAAATGCATCCTTCCAATTTGAATAGGATTGTAACCTACAGATCCTAGAGAATGCGCTACAGTTGGAAATGCTGAATTAAGTGTTTGGTCATTGGTCCAAACTTGTGTTTCATGAGGGAATCTACCAGTTATAGAGGACATTCTAGAAGGAACACATATTGGAGAAGCACAATAGGCATTTTTTATTATTGTTCCATTTTCTGCTAATTTATCTAAATTAGGAGTTTCTACAACTTTATCTCCATATGCTCCAATAACAGCTGGATTATGTTGATCTGATTGGATCCAAATAATATTTGGAGGATTTTCTTTTTTATTTTCCATTGTTTTTTTTCCTATACTTTTGCAGTATGTCCACCATCAACTGTGAGAGACGTTCCGGTGATCCATTCAGATTGATCAGAAGCAAAAAAAACTGCTGCTTTTGCTATATCTTTTGGTAATCCGAATCTTCCCAGAGGAATGGTTTCTTTATAATCATCGATCATTTTTTTTGTTAGATAATCTTGAATTGGGGTTTCAATAGCACCAGGACATATTGCATTTACAGTAATATCATATGGTGCTAATTCAATAGCTAAATCTTTTACTAAATTTATTAATGCGGCTTTACTGGGAGGATATGCTGGTCCCAATCCGCCTCCAAATGAATGTATAGAAGCAATTTGAATAATTCTTCCAAATTTGGACTTTTTTAGGTGTGGGATACAATTTTTAGCAGTTAAAAATTGACCTCTAAGGTTTACACCAATAACTTTATCCCAATCTTCAATTGATAAATCTTGAGTTGTTCCTGGAATGTGTATCCCTGCATTATTTACTAAAATATCTATTTTTCCATATAAATCAATTGTTGAACCAATGAGATTTTTTACATCATTTTCTGAAGAAATATTTGTATTAATAAAAACAGAATCTCCCCCTAAAGATTTAATTTCTTTATCGACAGGAATCGATGGATTTGATTCGAAGAATTTTCCTTGCTTAGGTTTGTTAGAAATATCTGCTACAATAACTTTTGCTCCTTCTTTAGCAAATTCTAAACATATACCCTTTCCAATACCTGAACTACCACCGGTAACTATTGCAACTCGATCTTTAAGATTCATTTATATTATTGGATACTCCAGTTTAGATCCTACTACACCAGTCATTATTTCTGTGATATGTCCTCTTCCAAGATTTGCACTTAGTAAGATATCCCTATTATTTCCACAAAAAGCTATATTTGTTGGCGATGCAAGCATTGTGTGTTCAGGATCTTCAACTAAAAGTTCTAAATTTCCTTTTGTATCCAGTTTGTATATTTTACTAGGGATATAACAAGAAATATAAAGGTTACCATCTTCATCCCATGCTAAACCATCAGGTACAGTATCAGGAAGATCAATAACTTTTTCTGCTTTCCCGGCAGTTCCATCCTCAGTAATTTTTATTCTTTCTACTCTTGGAGGGTTTAAGCTAGCGATTACATATAAATATTCTCTATTTGGATGTAGGGCCATACCATTAGGGAATGAAGATATTTCTTCTGACCAAACATCAATTTTTCCATCTTTAGAAATTTTCACAATTTTACCATCGTCTTTTTTCCACCCTCCTGAATCTGATACATATAGATTTCCATTTTGATCGAACACAGGATAGTTAGCTAATTCAAGAATTGAAGAATTAGAATTTTGATAAGATGATGTTTGTCCAGTAGGTGTTACTTTAACAATATCTGGTCCGCAACAGCAATAAATGTTACCATTTCCGTCTTGTGCTAATCCACCAACGAAAGCTCCTGTATTTGCAATTTCTGAAAATGTTCTGGTTTTTGTGTCAATTTTATATACCTGTCCATCTTCACCTCCTGCATAAGCTTCTCCATCTTTACCTGCTGCGATACCTTCAGGATGATCAAGTCCACCTCCAATAAAACCTCCAACGAAATATTTTAGATCCTCATTATTTATGATTGCCATTTTGTCACCTACTATTTTTATTTTTTAATTACTTATATATTAATCCTGATTCCAAAACCATATTAATTCCCATATCTAAGTATCTTTGTTTATCATTTAAATTAAATGAACGAACACAAAGCTGAGTTTCTGACTTTAAAAGCAGTTTTTGTACATGTTTTAAACAGTCTTCATCAGTTTTTAAAGGGTGATTAGGATTAGCTTCTAAATCAAATGCCAAATCATTTGGACCCCAAGAAATCACATCTATACCTTCTAAATTTCCAATTTTATCTGCAGAAAGTACCGCATTAAGGGATTCAATTTGCATCCATAAAACACCATGTGAATTCCACCATTTTGCTGCTTCTAATCGATCTAAATTTTTTTCTGACAAAAATTTTGGTGGTCCTCCCCAGCTCCTTTTTCCTTTTTGAGGAAAATAGAAATTATCTATAGCATCTATTACTGTTGAGAGGTTTTCTACTTGAGGTACCTCTATGCCAGAAGGGCCTAAATCTAAGAAATTTCCAATTAGGTATGTTAATTTGGTGTTTTTGATACGAAAATTTACAGGGATACCTAGTTTATTGGCATTTTCACAAAAAGCTACTAATGTTTCTTCATTAAATGCACTATGTTGACTATCCGTACTTATGAAATCAAAATCTCCTTTAGTAACGAAAGTTTCTATCTCATCAAAAGTAGATGTCATAGGTATAGAAATACCAATGATTTGTTCTTTATTTTTTATACGTTTCTTTAATTTATAAGAACCATGTTGAGTCAAGACAAATTCCCTTTTCTAGATTTTAATTCTTAGAATGATACACCTTAAATAATCGATCATGAAGGGGTAAATGATGAATATGAATATAATGATTCAGATTTAAGTAATTTTCCATTTTCTACATCATTTGGAGTTGTCCAAATTTCTGATGGGAGATCTAATATTACTGAAAAACGTTTTTCTGCATTTATAAACCAACTGGTAAATCTTTTGTATTGAACTCCATCATAAATATACGTATTTTCAAATTCGTAACCTCTAATTTCTTGGTTTTTGGATTTTTCATCTCGAAAAATCATTCCTTGGTTATTGGTTACCCATTCACTTGCTCCTACTACACGACCAAGAGTCCAATCACTAATATATTCATCGATGGATGAATATCCTATAGCATTATTTACAATTATTTCTATAGTAATATCATTTTGAGTACTATTTCTAATTATCACTGTATCTAATGCGGAGGGAGTTACAACGTTTTCATTGATTTTCCAACCTGGTAAAACATCTATGTAATAATTTTGACTAGGGTTATATATACCGTTAGGAGCAAGAGGATCTTGAGTTACAGTTGTAGGAGCCTCTGATCCCTTAAAACCCTCTTTTAATTTAGGGATAATTTTATTTATTGTAATATGTGATACTGCAAAAGCGAAACCTTCTGTAATTATGTCACCTCCGCTTGATGGAGTACTATGTATCTTGTAAGTATTTATTCCAGCCAATGTTCCATCTTTTAAAAACATAGGGCCACCTGAATTTCCAGGATTAATAGCTGCATCTGTATGTATTTCTTGTCGATTCTTTTCCTCTGAAAAAAGATTTCCAGATATAATTCCAGTAGAGGCTCTTACTATATCTACACCTAAAGGAAATCCCATAATTATTACTTGTTCTCCGAGTTGTATATTTGCCTCATTAGAAAAATTTATTGATTGAAAAGATTCTTCTTTACATTGGCAATTAATTCTGACTAGAGCTATATCTCTTCCTGAATCATATCCTACTATTGATCCATTATATGATTTTGTATGAGTTTCGATAGTTAAAGTTCCAGTAGAATCAATTACATGATAATTTGTCAATATTAGAGCAGATTTATTGATTTCAGGGTCATTATTTGACTCAATAATTACTCCTGATCCTGAAGACTGTCCTTTAATTACCTTAACAACTGAAGGTCTAACATTTTTGATGACATTTGAAATTTGTATTATTGGTGTTGGGGTAGGGATTGGAGATGGTAAAACTACAGGTGTGGCTGTTGAAATTGGAGTAGGGTAAGGTATGGGAGTAGGAAAAATTACAGGTGTTGCTGTTGGTGCAGGTGTAGCGGTTGGGACTAGTGTAGGCTCTGGTATGGATGTAGATGTGGGTAATGGGGTACTTGTTGGTTTTGGAGTAGCTGTAGGGGTAATTGTTGGGGTAGGTGTAAAATTTGCTATTTTGGTAGCTTCAATTTTTTTCTGTTCATCCAAATAACTTGTTACAGTTTTTGCAATCAGATCATCAATAACTCTTGTAGCATTTACTTGAACTTCAACATTAGCTTTTACAGTAGCCTCAATGTTTGGAGTAGGTTCTATTTCTTGTGAGCATCCATATAAAAAAACACAAAAGAAGAAGAAGATTATACATAAGATAATCTTATGGTTGATTTTTTTTATATGATTCACAGAGGATTTAGTCTTTAAATCTTTCGTATTTTTCTTCAGTTAATAATTCAAAAAATTCAATATATTGTTCAACTACATACTCTCTGGCTTTTCCACCTATATCTAATGCTTCTTTTGGTATTTGATTTCCTCCACGATAAGGAGATTGTATATTTTCATCATGCCATTCCATAACAACAATATTTTTTGTTCCGGGGACTGTTCCACCATTAAAATATACTTTTGTAGGTCCTCTTTGACCTGATTTTTCATAAACTTTTGCTTGTTGATAAACTAATGCTGCTACCTTTGAAGCCATACCAGGCTTAGTTTCATATATCCTTCTGAGTACATACATATTTATGACCTTTTATCCTTTCGATTTTCTTTAAATAAACGTATATGTATATGATATTCTTGTTTGCTTAGAAAGTAGAATATTTAAATTATAATTACAATTATTAATTTTCTATTTTGGAGAGATTTATGAAAAATTTAATGAAAGCAGCATTATTTAATGGAATGGACAAATATATTATAGAAGATATTCCAATTCCAGAAAAATTTGATGATTCTGCTCTTATTAAAATCATGCAAACTGGTATTTGTGGTTCCGATTTACAATTTCACAGAAAAAATAAAAAAGAAAAAAAATTATTACCCGGTGGGCATGAAGTGGCAGGTGAAATTGTGGAAATAACTCCTGGAGAACATAATCTTTCTGTTGGAGATCGGGTAGCAATAGAAGGTATAGGGGCAGGTAGAGCATGTTTAAAATGTTTTTATTGTAATAATGGTCAGTGGAAACACTGTCAAAATCAATATAGAGACACAGGAGGTGGATTTGCACAATATATGACTAGAAGACCAACAGGTTTGTTCAAAATTCCAGATAATGTTGATTGGTTAGATGGAGCATTAGTTGAGCCACTTGCAGTAGCAGTTCATGCATTTAGGTATGCAGAAATGAAACCTAAGAGTATTGTAGGTATAGTAGGAGCATCTACTGTAGGTTTAGCATGTGTTGGAGCAGCTAAATTTTTAGGAGCATCAAAAGTTATTATTTCTGCAAAATATAAACATCAAGCTGAAGCTGCAAAAAAGATGGGAGCAGATATAATTACAGGTGTCGAAGAAGGAGAGTTTGAAGAAATTTGCAAATCTCAAACTAATGGTAAAGGGGCTGATATGGTAGTAGAGTCAATAGGAGGGCACCAAACAAAATCCTTTATGCAGGCAGTTTCTAGTACGAGAGCTCAAGGGACGATGCTATATTTAGGTGGAGTTAAAGTTCCATTAGTTTTTGATATGTTTGAACCTTTTCTAAGAGAAATTAAAATAATTAGTTCTCTTTGTTATGGAATTATCGAAACAAGACATGATTTTGACGTAGCTATAGAAATCCTATCGAAGAATTATTTTCCTTATAGGGACATAGTTACTCATACTTATAATTTAGAAGATATACAGACAGGTATTGATACTGCTATTAATAAAGAATCGGGATCTATTAAGGTACATATTAAGCAATGGTAGCCCCAACGGGACTCGAACCCGTGTCTCCACCTTGAAAGGGTGGTGTCCTAGGCCGCTGGACGATGGGGCCAATAACACTCGTTAAATAATTCTATATCTTTATAAATAGGATAGATATTAAAAAAAACATTTATCAACATTTATTAAGGATAAATAGCTAACTGTTCCAATCCTGTTTCTTCAGGGATATTCAACATAAGGTTCATATTTTGTACTGCTGCACCAGCTGCACCTTTAACTAGATTATCTAAAGCTGTAACTACCACTATAATTCCATTTTGTTGATTTATGTAAGGATAAATAATACAGTTATTATTTCCCCATGTTTGTTTTGTTGAAGGTGAAACTTCAGAAATTTTTACAAATGGAGAATCACTATAAAAATCTCTATATAATTCCATAATCTCTTTTTGGTGCATATTTTTTGTTAATACTGAATAATTAGTTCCTAAAATACCTCTAGTCATAGGAACAAGGTGGGGTACGAAAGTTACTTTAACTTTTTGTTCATTAGAAAAATTATTCAATTCCTGTTCTATTTCAGGTTGATGCCTATGACCTGTTAAACCGTATGCTGTACAATTTTCATTTATTTCTGAAAATCCAAATTCTAGTTTAGATGTTCTACCTGCTCCTGATATTCCTGTTTTAGAATCGTTAATTATTGACGGTTCAATTATATTTTCTTTTAACAAAGGAGCATTTGCTAGTATAGCTCCAGTCGGAAAGCAGCCTGGATTTGCAACTAAATTAGTATTTTTTATCTCCTTTTTATAAATTTCAGGAAGTCCATATATTGCTTTATTTATATTTTCAGGACAAGGATGTTTTATCTGATACGTGGATTCCCAAATATCAATATTTTTAAGTCTAAAATCTGCAGATATATCAATAATTTTAACTTTATTATTAATTAATTTTTGTATCTTTTCTGCACTAGCAGCATGAGGAAGAGCAGAAAAAATCACATCGGGATTTCCAGAAATTTCTTCAGAAATATTTAAATTAATATCACTTAAATGAGGATAAACTTCTCCAACTTTTTTACCTGCTGAACTTCTGCCTGTTATTGAAGTTATTTCAACGTCTGGATGATTATGCAAAATTCTTGCAATTTCAGAACCTGCATATCCAGTAACATTAATTATTCCTATTTTAGTTCTCATTTATTAATCTTATAATAAATTTTATTTTGAGTACACAGAATACATCATAGAACAACAGATGGACAGTATGAAGTTAATGGACATATGTAACATTTAGGATTATTTGCTTTACATATTTTTCTTCCGTGTGTAATTAAGAGTATATGAAAGTTAAATCTGTCTTTTGGAAGTATGATATTTTCCATAATTTCATGTGCTTTTTCTGCAGAAGTATTTTGATCGATATATCCTAATCTTTTTGAAATTCTATGTATATGGGTATCTACTGGGAATGCTGGAAGTTTCAAGGCAAATGACATGACTACAGCAGCAGTTTTTGGTCCGACTCCAGGTAAAGTAATAAGCCATTCTTTGACTTCGTTAAATGGCATATCTTTTAATATTGATAAATCATATCCACCTGTCCTAAGATATATTTCTTTGAGTATTTTTTTTATCCTTATAGATTTTTGCTTGCCAAGACCTCCAATTCTAATTATTCTTTCTAATTGTTCATCTGTAGATTCAACAATTTCATCCCAATTAATATATCTAGATTTTAAGTTTTTGAAAGCTTTTTCTGCATTTATATCGGATGTGTTCTGAGTGAGGACTGTGAAAATTAATTCATCTAATGTTTCCATTTCATCGCGCCACTCGATATCACCATATTGCTTATTAAGTAAATTTTTTATTTTATGATAATTAGGATATTTATCCAATTTCATTTTAGTAAGATCTCGTTCCGACATAATCAGATAATAATTTTAGTGATTCTAAATTACGATTATTTGGTAGAGAGAGTAAAATCTTTTGAGTTTCATGTATATGTTTATCTGCTATTCGTTTAGTTTTTTCTACAGCACCAGTTTTATTAATTTCATTTATCAATTCAGATATCATTTCTTCTCTGATTGATTCTTTTGATGATATAAATTTATCAATTAAGTCTTTACTGCCATTTTCATATGCAATTATTGTGGGTAAAGTTATAACTCCACTTAATAAATCATTTCCTGAAGGCTTTCCTAATGTTTCAGAATTAGCAGTGTAATCTAAAACATCATCATAAATTTGGTAAGCCATTCCCAGATTATATCCATAATTTCTTAAGTTGATAATTTCCTCATCATTACCGCCTCCTAAAATTGCTCCACCTAAAGATGCTGTGCAGAATAAAGTTGCTGTTTTATTGTATATTCTTTTGTTATACAAACTAATACTTGTATTTGTTTTCCAAGTAGATAGAATTTCGTCAAGTTCTCCAAATGCTAATTCAGAAATAGTCTCAGCAAATCTTTTTATAAGACGAATATTACCTGTTTCACAAACATACATAGCAGAAGTAGCAAAAATATGATCACCTAATAAAACTGCAATATTTCTGCCCCATAAATTACTTGCTGTAGCGTGTCCTCTTCGAGTATCTGCTTTATCAACAGTATCATCATGAACAAGTGTAGCTATATGTAATAATTCTACTGCAACAGCCATACTTATAATTGATTTAGTAGAATTTTCTCCCCATAATCCTGCAGTAAGGAGTGTAATAGCTGGCCTTATACGTTTTCCAGGAGCTGAAAAAACATGTTCTAATTTGGTTTCTATATTTGAAGCGTTCTCAGGTACTTTTTCAGATTCGTTAATAATTTCTTCTATTACTAGATTCAAATCATCCTCAATTGGTTCATATATTTTTTCTTGGATTGATTTATCTGACATTTTTACTTCATTAAACGATCGTTTTCTTCTTTTATTATGTTTTCATCAAGTTTTTTAAATAGTGTTTTTGGAGGATTTATAATTATTTTTTCTGGGAGTTCTTTTCTTTTCCAGCCATCTGATAAAGTATCATTTTTGAAATTTAACATATTATGTATTAAATCTGAAGTGTTTGGCAAAAATGGATAAAAGACAGTTCTAAGAGTAGAAATTATATTTATACCAATCCATAGACTATTAGAAGCCTTTTGTTTATCAGTCTTAACTGTGCTCCAAGGTTTTTCTTGATCTATATATCTGTTCCCTATTTGAGCTAGATTCATTGCCTGTTGTAGTCCTTGTCTAAATTTCCTATTTTCTAAAGACTTAAATACTTTATCTAACGTTTGATTACAATGATCTAGGATTGCATTATCATTTTCGTTTAATGTATCAGGAGCATTTATAGAATCAAAATTTCTATGTGAAATAGTTAAGATTCTATGAACTAAATTCCCTAGTGTAGCCACCAGTTCATTATTATTTGCAGATACATATCCAGACCAAGTAAATTCTGAATCTGAAGTTTCTGGCATTATAGATGCTAAATAATATCGTAAAGGATCAGGTTCATATCTACTTAGATAGTCTGTTAACCATATAGCATGTCCTTTACTTTTAGAAAAATCTAATCCTCCTAGATTTAAATATTCATTTGCTACAACATCAGTAGGAATATTATGATCTTCATAACCTAATAATATTGCAGGCCAAATAATTGCATGGAAAGGTATGTTATCTTTTCCTTGGAAATAATAAGTCTCAGCATTTTCATCTAACCAAAATTCTTCCCATAATTTTTCATTACCTTGATTTTTAGCCCATTCAATTGTTGCTGACAAATATCCTATTACTGCCTCAAACCAAACATAAATACTTTTATTTTCATAACCTTTTTCAATAGGTACTGGTATGCCCCAATCAATATCTCTAGTAATAGCTCTATCAATTAAACCTTCTTTTAACATTCCTAGAGATTGATTCTTAACATTATTTCTCCAAGACTTTTTACTAGATATCCATTCTTCAAGTATTTTATTAAATTTTGATAGTTTAAAAAATTGGTGAGTTGTATCTCTAAATTCTGGAGTTGATTGATCTCTAATTGATTTAATATTTATTAATTCTATTGGGTCTAGAGTCCTTCCACATTTATCACACTGATCACCGCGAGCCTTTTCATACGAACAATGTGGACATGTTCCTTCAACAAAACGATCAGGTAAGAACCTTTTTTCAGTAGTCGAATATGGCATTTTTTGAGTATGCTCATAAAGTAATTTTTTTTCTTTTAGTTTTAAGAAAATTTTAGTTACTATTTCTTTATGATTTTCAGTATGAGTATGGGTGTAAAGATCATAGGAAAAGCTCATTTTTTCTAGAGAATTTTTCCAGATTTTATGATATCTAAATGCTATTTCAGATGGTTCTACACCTTCATCTGAAGCTTTAAGTGCGGTTGGTGTTCCATGCATATCGGAACCTGAAACCATTGCTACTTTATTTCCTATAATTCTATGAAATCTAGCAAAAATATCTGCCGGGATATTCATCCCTGCAATGTGCCCTAAGTGGGGTTCATCGTTTACGTATGGCCAAGCAACTGCTACTAATATTCTTTTGGACAATTTTAAAATTTATCCTTTTATAAAATTTTTTTAATCAAAAATTTAATTATAGACATTTTAATACTCTTTATCTTTTCTTGATTGAAGTTCTAAACTATAAACTCTACTTCTTTTGATCGACAATATTGTAGTAACATGATCGACAATTTTTCTACCACTCATTTTGTTTAATCTAGCATGATTTATTTCTTCCAGAATAATTTCGTCAGAGAGCATTTCCTTTTTAGAATCATCACCACTAATTATTATTGTAAATTCACCTCTCGGTTTTGAAAATTTCTTTTGAGCTTCAAATGAAGTTCCAATAAATGTCTCCTCATGTATTTTGGTTAATTCTCTGCATATAAATATTAACCTATCGTCTATTATTTCTTCTAGATTTTTTAAAGTTGCTGAAATTCTGTGTGGACTCTCAAAAATTATTATTAATCCAGGAATAGAAGTTATCTTTTTAATAGAATTTATTCGTTCATTTTCTTTACGTGGTAGGAATCCTAAAAAAGTGAATTGACTACTAGGCCAAGGACATATAGATAGAGCTGCGGTTATAGCTGAAGGTCCAGGTATGGGCGTTACCTTATATCCACCTTCCATTGCTAGCCTAACTACTTCATTTCCAGGATCAGATATACTAGGTGTCCCTGCATCAGATAATAAAACAGTATCCCCTTTAGACAAAAAATTTATAACTTGTTTAATTTTTGAATTAGGAGAGAATTTGTGTACAGATATTATATTTATATTATTTTTATTATTCTTAAATAATTTTTTACTTACTCTTGTATCTTCAGCTATAACATATTCAATATTATCTAAAATATATTTTGCTCTTTCAGATAAATCTGACAAATTTCCTATTGGTGTTGATAATACATATAATGTACCCATTTTAGAAAATTAATTTAGTATTGAATGATCTATCAATTTTTCTATTGCAGCATCATGTTGTTCATCCGCGTGATAAGAGCTTCTCACTAGTGGACCTGATGCTACATGCTTAAACCCTATTTTTAATCCAAGTTCCTTTAAGTCTTCAAATTCATCTGGATGATAAAATCTTATTATCGGGTGATGGCTTTTAGTAGGTCTTAAATATTGTCCAATGGTTAGTAAATCACAATTCGAATAAACAAGTTCATTCATAGTAGAAACAATTTCATCTTTTGTTTCACCTAAGCCCACCATCATTCCAGATTTTGTTGGAATTTTAGGATTTATTTCTTTTACATTCTTAATTAAATTCAAAGATAAATCATAGTTTCCTCTTGGGCGAACTTTCTTGAATACCCTTCTGACGGTTTCAATATTATGATTTAATACTTGGGGATTAGCATTTATTACTTTTTCAAGAGATTCAAAATCGCCTTCAAAATCAGGAATTAGTACTTCAATTTTACATTTCGGGGATAATTTTCTAACTTCTTCAATAGTTTTAGCAAATACTCCTGAACCATAATCATCTAAATCATCTCTATCAACAGATGTTATTACTGTATATTTCAGGTTCATTTTTTTTACAGTACTAGCTACCCTGTGAGGTTCTAATAAATCGACACTGTTTGGCCATCCCGTCTTGACATTACAATAAGAACAGGCACGTGTACATGTATCTCCTAATATCATAAATGTTGCAGTACCTCTGTCCCAACAATCTCCTATATTTGGACAAGCAGCTTCTTCACAAACCGTATTTAAGCTTGCTCCAGAAATTTTAGATTTTAGAGAAATAAAATTTTCGCTTCCGGGGGATTTTACTTTAAACCACTCAGGTAATTTACGTTTTACAACCAATTAAATTTTCCAGTATGCATTAGTATTATTATGTAAGATAACACAAAATCAATCTTGGGTCATAATTATATAAATAAACTGTTAAGTACATTTATATTAAAAACAGAAAATAAGTGAATTCCGAAAATACTATTTATAAAGAAGATGATTTAGTTACACTCAATATTAAATCGTTTAATAAAATGGGTTTAGCAATTTCAAATTTAAGCGGTAAAACTGTTGAGATTTTAGGTGGTATACCTCAAGAAAAAGTAGAAGTTAGATTATTACGTATTTATCCTGACAAAATTATCGCTATTGTAAATAAAGTAATAGAGCCTTCAGAGTATAGAGTTATTGCTCCATGTGTAGAATTTTTAAAATGTACTGGTTGTCAATGGCAACATATTGATTATAAATATCAGTTAATTTTAAAAAAAGAAATTGTTATTGATGAATTAAATAGGTATGAAAAATTAAGTAATGTTTTGATTAATTCAACATTACCATCTGTCCATGAACTTAATTATCGTAATCATTCTAGATTTACAGTTCGTAGTAAGAATTCTCCTGGAGAAGTTGGTTTTATTAATTCCTCAACAAGAAAATTTGTGAAAATTAGTGAATGTTTATTAATGAATAGAAAAATCAATTCTATTCTTTCTGAAATCCAGGATAATATGGATGGGTTTTCTCAAGTTTCTATTCGCGGATCTGATAAAACAGGTTCTTTTTTAGTACAACCTAACTTAGGAGAAAAAGAATTTTCTTTTGAATCAGGGCAAACACATTATTTGGAAAAAATATTTGATAGAGAATATAATGTAGCCTCTCCATCATTTTTTCAGGTAAATATTTCACAACTTGAAAATATTATAAATATTTCTAAAAAATTACTTAATTTTGATGGATCTGGTACATTGGTGGATGCATATAGCGGAGTAGGAGTATTCGGTTCAATTTTTTCAAATTTTGTTGAGAAAGTAATATGTATTGAAGAGTCTGCTTCAGCTATTATAGATGGAATAAAAAGTAATGGAGATCTGAAGAATATTCAATATATTCAAAAAAAAACGGAGCATGCTCTATTAGAATTTAATGAAGAAATTAAATACCTAATTCTTGATCCCCCTAGAGTGGGTTGCCATATTGATGTTTTGAAAGCTGTAAAACGTATTAAACCTTCAAAAATTCTTATGATTTCATGTGATCCTACATCAATGATGAGAGATTTAAATGTCTTAGTAAGCGATGATTTTTATAGTATTGATTCTATTACCCCAATTGATATGTTTCCTCAAACAAGACATATTGAATGTGTTGCTATTTTAAAATTAAATAATGTATAAAAAAAAAATATTTTTATTTTCATCATCTAATAGAAGATTAGAGTTATTTCAGAAAGCAGGAATAGATTTTATACAAAAAAATCATCAAATAAATGAGAGGTCTATTGATTTGGAGAAATTTAAGCCTATATCGCATCCTAAAATTATAGCTATTGAAAAATTGAAGTCTCATAAAGGTAATAATAAAGATCTATTAATTGCTGTTGATACATGTGTGATTTATAAAGATTCTATAATAAATAAACCTTCGAATATTGAAGAAGCCAAAATGAATTTACAACTATTGAAATCTAAAAATCATACGGTTGTAACAAGTATTGTATTGAAAAACAATAATCAAATAATCTCTAAATCTAGAATTTCAAAAGTTAAATTACGATCTTTTTCTCAACAAGAAATGAATCAATATATTCAAAGTAAAATTCCTTTTGATAGAGCAGGGGGATATGGTATACAGGATGAAGATTTTTCTCCTGTAGAATCTTATAAAGGATGTTATTTAAATATAGTAGGGTTACCATTATGTACATTACAATCTATACTTTTGATATTTGATTATAGTATTAATATTTTCGATTGTAATATTAGATGTAAAAAGTATGAAAAATCGGAGGATTTAATTTGAATTTTTTGGGTATCGGAAGTTTGGAATTGCTCGTTGTTATGATTATAGGAGTTACAGTTGTAGGCCCAAAAAGATTAATTTTAGGAGTTAGAACATTTAAGAAATTTTTAACTAAGTTAAAGGAACAAAGAGATTATATTACCGAGCTAATAATTGATGAAGAAAATAATTTAAATGAAGCTATTGAAGAAAATCTTGAACTAATAAATCCAGTTCCTATAAAAACAACAAAAAAAGATAAAAAAATATCTAAAAAAGATTCTGGGAATTCGTCTGAGGATAATAATGATGGCAAATGACAGGGCTGTTTCTATAGTTTCTCATTTTTCTGAAATTAAAAGAAGAATAATTAGGATTGCAATAGTTGTTATACTTTCAACAATTATTTCTTTTATTTTTTATCAGCCGATATCAAAGTTTGTTCAAAAACCAGCTCTTGATGCACTTTCAAAAATTTCTCCTGATATTCCTGCCACTTTAGTTTTTCTAGATGTTTTTGAAGGATGGTCTGCTATAGCTAGGTTATCTGTTTTAGTTGGTTTTAGTTTAGCTTTTCCATATATTATGTTCGAATTAGTTATGTTTTTGAGACCAGGACTTACAAAATCGGAAAGAAAATATTTATATAGTTTAATTCCTGGAGGGACGATTTTATTTTTTTTGGGTGTTGCATTTGCTTACTATATTTTAATTCCTCCAGCAGTTCATTTTTTATTTTCATTTGGTAGTGATATTGCTACCCCAACCCCAAGAATAGGGTCATATATATCTTTGATGTCTTCATTAGTGTTTTGGATGGGATTAATTTTTCAAATACCAATAATTATGTTTTTGTTGGGAAAAGCTGGTTTATTGAAATCTAAATGGGTATCAAAGCAAAGAGTATGGAATATATTGTTTGGATTTATACTTGGTGCAATAATTACTCCCACATTTGATCCTGTAACTCAAACTTTAGCGGCATTGCCCGCTATATTTTTATTTGAAATAGGGCTTTTGTTAGTTAAGATAACCGAAAAAAAGACGAAATAGAAGAATTATTTTTTTGCTTCATCATCTTTTTTATCTGTGCCAACAGAATTTTTAAATTCTTTTATTGCCTTACCTACTCCAGAACCTATTTCAGGAAGTTTTCCGACACCAAAAACAATTAGAATTATTACCAAGATAAGTATTATTTCTAACGGACCTATATTCCTTAGGAAACCCATTTTTTTCTCCATAAATATTTGTTACTTAATGAATGATACAATATTTATAATATTTTACTCAAAACAAACAATCAAAATGAGACTTTTCAACTACGAGAAATTATCTAGATCTATGCATTCCAGTAATGTAGATGTGATATTAGCAGGCACTAAACCAAATGTTGAATACCTTACTGACTTTGAATGGATGAAAGGTTTTAGTAAGGACAATTTTTTATTAGAGGATGGAGAAAATTACGCAGCTTCATTTGTTGGTCTTCCAATTGATGAAAATACTGGTCCTTTTTATGTAGCACCTTCTACTCAAATAGGTTATCCCGAAAATTATCATATGTGGATAAAAGATATTCGTTATTGGGGGCCTGTTTTTTTTGTTTCAGGATCAGAAAGTCAAATAGATTCGGCTGATAATCCTATAGAAAGAGTAGCACAAGTATTATATGAAAAAAATCTCGATAAAGCTCGTATAGGTGTAGAATGGCGACATCTAGAAATGAAATTTGCAGAAGATTTACGAGAATTCTTGCCGATGGCTACATTAGTTGATGCAGAGCCTATTCTATGGGAGTTGAGAATGGTTAAATCTGAAGAAGAAATTAATCGTATAAGAAAAGCTTCAGATATTACAAGTGACGTGATTAATTCTATTTATGAAAATGTTGCTTTCGAGGGGATGACAGAATGGGATTTAGAACATCATCTAGGTGTTGCTTTTGCTGAACTTGGATCTCGCCATCTTTGGACAGATGTTGGTTTTGGTCCAAAGGGAGCCAACTTTGTTGGTCCTACAAATGAGATTCTTAGAAAAGGAGATATATTAAGAATAGACGCTAGTGGGTGGTGGAAAGGTTATGTAACCGACCAATCTAGATCATCTGCTTGGAATGGTGAAATCTCTGATGATGCAAAAAAAGCTCATGCATCAATTTTAAGGATGAACAAGAAATTGAGAGAATCTGTTCGCCCAGGTTCTTTACCAGCAGATTTATATCGTTTAACAATGCAAATGTTTGAAGAAGAAGGTTACGATTCTTTGACTCCTCAAGCAGGGCATTCATTAGGTAGGACTGTCCATGAGCCTCCATTTTTAGTAGAAGGATCTAATAGACCGTTGGAACCTGGAATGATTGTTGTTGTAGAGCCTACTATGAGAGTTCAAGGTGTTGGAAGTATAAATATAGAAGATACCACATTAGTTACTGAAGACGGATGTGAAAGTTTAACTTCTACTCCACGTGAATGGGATGCTTTTTTATAGTGATTTATATTATTTAAGCATTCTCCAAACTGCTTTTACTTTTCCTATAATTTCAACATCTTTTGATTCAAGCATAATTGGGTTGAAATCTTTATTAGCTGGTTCTAAACGTACGTTATTATTTTTTTGGAAATAATTTTTTAATGTTGTAGTATTATCTTTTATTATTCTTACAGCAGCCATCTGTCCATTATTAATTATTTTAGTATGTTGCATTATTATCAGATCTCCATCAGAGATTAATGCATCAATCATTGACGTACCTTTTACTTTTAGTGCATAAATATTATTTAAATTTCCTACAATAGATTGTGGTAATTCAATATGTTCTTTGCTATAAATTTCAGACCAGGATTCCTCCTCTGGTAGTGGGAATGGTTCTCCAGCTGAGATTGTTCCTAGCATTGGAACAGAAAAATTTTCAATTGCATTGAGATTTAAATTATTTGTGTCATATTTAGATAAATCTGATTTTTGCTGAGTTAATCTGAGGCTTCGAGATACCTCAGAATGATTTTTTAAAATTCCAATTGTTTTTAATTTTTCTAAATTATATTGCACTACTGAAGTTGAACTTATTTCACATCCAATTTGGATATCTCTTACACTAGGAGCATAGTCATATTCTAAAAACCATTTTTCTATAAAATTGATTATTTTTTTTTGGCGATCACTTAAGATAGTCATAATTATTTAATTTATTAGTATTCAATAGAAAATATCAATGTTGTTAATGAATTACAAAAAAATATGTCGCCATTTTATAAAAATTAGTGATGTTCATGTAGATTATCATTTTCAAAAGAAATTACTTCTAATGAGTTTGGTGGACCTTCCGGTTCTTCTGATTCTCCGAAAGCAACATAGTGCGGCACAGGTTGTTTTAATACTATAATTCCAGCTCTTGTGGTAGATAGTGGTTTGTGCCCTCCAAACCATATAACAGTGGGGCCATCCACTAATTTGACTGGACCATTTTTTATAGGTCTTAATACATTTTCATCTATTTTATTTGTTCCTGGTGTAGTTATTCCCCATTTAAGTAATCCTGTGTACTCTGAGGGTAAAACAAACCTCCATTTAGGGATTAAACCTTTCCATGGCATAATTTCAATAGCTATAGTGTCTTTTTCAACAAATGGATGAATGATTCTCCAATTAAATCGTGAAGGATTATCTTGATGAATTTCTTCTTTAGGATTAATTGGATTTGGCCTGGATTTTTCGTTAGCTAAGAATTAGATTTATTATTAAATTTTTTCATTAGGCGAGATTTTTTTCTAGCTGCATTATTTTTATGTAATATACCTTTAGAGACAGCTTTATCCAGAGCTGAGATAGCTGAAATTACAGCATCTTTTGAATCAATCGAATCTAAAGCCATTTTTACTCTTGATTTGGTATATGTTCTTACTATTTTATTGTTGGTAGCTCTTTTTTTCTGTGAGCGTAGTGTTTTAGCAGCGGGCATAATTTATAACCTAATAAAATTTTATTATCCAACAATTATATTCCTAAATATAATTATTTACTTCTAGTAAAGTTACTCGTTTATTCTAATTACTGATTCAATACCTGGTATAGCTTCAAGACGGGAGAATAATTTACTTAATTGTTGTACACCTCTGGTATAGACTGTCATTGCAATATTCACTGCGTTTGAACCTTCATTTTCTGAAGAAGTTATTTTATGAATATTTACACCTTCAGATGAAACAACCATTGTTATATCTCTAATTAGGCCAACTCTATCATAGGCATTTACAATTAATCTAGCAGAATATGTAGTGGTATATTCTCCCCAATTTACATCAACTATTTTCTCTGGTTTTAAAGAATATTTAGCATTATTACATGTTGTTTTATGAACAGTAACATCTTGATTCCTAGTTAGATACCCAATTATTTCATCTCCATGAATAGGATTACAACATCTACCTATTTTAGTAAGAAGATCTTGTTCCCCTATCACTACTAAAACTCCTGGTTGAATAGATGAATTATTATTTTTTATGTTTATTTCTGTTCGGTCTATAGCTTCAGCTATTCTTGTAATGGGTATTTTTCCTGACCCTAATGCTTCAATTAATTCTTTTGTTGTAGTGAAATCCATCTTTTTTGCTATTTCTGATTCAGATAGGTCTATACTTAATCTAGTCAGTTCTTTTTTTAATATTTTTTTACCTTCACGTTCAATGACATTTTTATTTTGCTTATTAAACCATTGTCTTACTTTAGATTGAGCACCAATGGAAGACAAAAAATTTAATTCAGGATTTAACCAATTTATATTTGGACCTTTATTTTTACGAGATTTTTTAATTTCTACTAAATCTCCATTCTGAAGTATTGTATTTAATGCTACTATTTTGGCATTTACATAAGCTCTTGTAGCATTATGACCTAATTCAGTATGTACACGATATGCAAAATCTAATGGTGTTGCTCCAATCGGCAAATCAATAACATCTCCTTTTGGTGTATATACGAATACTTGATCACTTAAAATATCTGTTTTAACTGAAGACATATACTCTTCATCTTCTGTAAATTCTTGTTGCCATTCTAAAATTTGTTTCAACCAAGTAATTTGTTGTTCAAAATTATTACCATTAGTTACGTTTTTTTCACCTTCTTTATATGACCAGTGAGAAGCAACTCCTTCTTGTGCTATCTTTTCCATCTCTTTAGTCCTAATTTGGATCTCCATAGAATAGTTACCTGGACCAATCACTGAAGTGTGTAGTGATTGATACATGTTCTCTTTTGGGTTTCCTATGTAGTCGTCAAATTCTCCTTGTAAAGGTTTCCATTTTGAATGTACTATTCCTAAAGTTTTATAACAATCATCTACATTATCGGTAAGAATTCTTAAGGCAAATAAGTCATGAATTTCATTAAATTTCCGTCCTATTTCTTGATAACGGTTAATTTTTTTATAAATACTATACAAATGTTTTGCTCTACCATAAATTAATGATTTAATATTTGATTTTTCTAATTCTGTTCTTAATGATTCTACAGCTGCGTTTACATACTTTTCTCTTTCGAGTCTTTTTCTAGCAACTAGTTTGGAAATCGTTTTGTAATTTTCAGGATTAAGATATCTGAAAGATTCATCTTCTAGCTTCCATTTAATTTCATTCATGCCTAATCGGTGAGCCAATGGGGCATGTATATCTAAAGTTTCTCTGGCTATTCTTAATTGTCTACTAACAGGTAAATATTTAAGAGTTTGCATATTGTGGAGTCTATCGGAAAGTTTAATTAATACTACTCTTACATCTTTTGTCATAGCAATTAATATTTTTCTTAGAGTAGCTGAGCGTGTTCTTTGAGGTGTATTAATTTCGATTGCCATTTGGCTATTTTCATTAATCTTATCTATATTTTTTAATTTTGTTGCTCCATCAACTATATATGCTACTTCACTACCGAATAATTCCTCAATTTCATTATATGAAACATTACAATCCTCTATAACATCATGCAGTAATGCTCCTTTGATAGTAGTAGTATCTAATTTCATTTCTGCTAGATTTTGAGCTGTTGCAATAGGATGTATTATATAGGGCTCTCCTGATATTCTTTTTTGATCTTTATGACTATTTTCAGCGAAATCTAATACTTCATTGATTTCTTCAATTTGAGTAGGATTTAAGTATAATTCCAAAGTGGTTTTCAATTTATTTTTTGGAATATTTGTTTCAGTTAAAATTTCCATAAATATTTAGTCAGATTCAAAAAATTTTACTATTTCGTCTTTATAGAAGTTTTTTACAGGAATTTTATCCCCATTTTCATCTATAAACAATATTTCTGAATCGTTTGTAACTTCTCCAATTTTTTTTAATTCAAATCCTTCTTTCTTTAATTTTTCTATAAGTTTAAAGGAATTATTTTTGGATGTCGTTATTAGTAATGCTCCTGATGAGATCAAACCTAAAGGATCTAATTTTAATTTGCTGCATATTTCTTGTGTTTCTTTTAGAATAGGAATTTTATTTTTATGGACTAATATTCCTTTTTTGGAAGCATTCGCAATTTCATTTAGTGCAGTAGAAATCCCCCCTTCTGTGACATCATGCATTGAAGTAACTAAATTAGTAGAGGACGCTATAATTGCCGGTTCAACTATTGAAATTCCAGGATTTTTTATTAATTTTTTTGCATTATTAATTACTGATTGATTAATTTGAAGGGATGATAATTTTTCTGAGTAATTTTCTGCTAATATGCTTGTCCCTTCTATACCTATAAATCCATAAAGTAAAATATCATCACCAATATTAGCATCTGAAGTTTTTATAGCTCTTGAAGCCTCTATTTCTCCTATCATAGTTCCGCATATGATTGTTTGTGATAAACCCTTAGTGATTTCAGTATGTCCACCAACTATAGTCACATTTATTTGATTTGCTGCTTCATTTAATCTTTTAAATGTTTTATAAATACTATCTTCAGAAGTGTTTTCAGAGAACAAAACAGTTGCCAAAAACCATTTTGGCAATGCTCCAGAAGTAGCTATATCATTAGCATTTATTTGTAAAGAATATTTTTCTATATTTTCGTCTACAAATGTAATAGGATCAGACGTAAGGATTAATGTTTTACTTCCAAAAGAAATATGAGCTGTATCTTCACCTACTTGCGGTCCGAGTAAAACTCTAGGGTCTTTATTATGAAATTTTGAAATTAATTTATTAACTACTGGATTAGGTATTTTTCCATTTGAGAATATCATTTCTCCATTCCAGGAACTATTGGTAAAGGTTTTCCAGACAGATATTTTCCAATTATATTTTGGAATTCTTTTGGTGTGACACTTTCAAATTCTGTCCATATATCCCCATAACCTTTAATCATATTTTTATTATTTTCACAAAACCAATCATAAGTTTTATCAACGTTATCGAAATTGAAAACTATTTTAAATCTAGTATCGCAATTTGAACTTTTTATTAGTGGGATTTGAATATTTAATAATTCAGATATATATATAATTTCGTTTTTATCAGTAATTTCTCCTGTAAGGACAGGAACTTTTTGTTGATTGTTTCTATAAATTTTTATTGAAATAGCTTTTTCAAATAGATTGTTTTGGGAAATATTTATAGTATCAGTCATATTATTTCTAACTTCAGTACAGTTAATTGTTAGTTTTCCAGAGGAGTCTGAATGGTATTCCCATTTTTCTTTATCACTTTCTAAAATATAAATAAATCCATGATCAGGAGGGGTAAATTTTTCATAATATATTCCAGGTTCAGGGCAATTCATAGATTTGTCTTCCCAGAAAGTTTTTATAACTGAAGTAAGGATAATTTGTTTTGAGTCAATATTTTTTTCAAAAATCAGTTTAGCTATTTCATTTGTATAAGAAGATGGAGGTTCCGGAGTATTGGTTACTGTTGGAGTACTAGTAGCTGGTGGTTCTGAGATTTTTTTTACTATTGTTGGTATAGGTGTATTTGTTGTTGTGGGAATAGGAGTTATAGTAGGAATTGGAGTGGGATTATTAATTTCTGTAATAATATTTGAGTTAGGTATTTTTTTTTCTGATTTATTGAGATTACTCACAGTACAAGATCCTAAAAAGGTCAAAAATAATAAAATAAATGTAAAAAAGAAATTAGATCGCATTTTAAAAAATTATTTCGAATACTTTCCTAGGAGTAAACAAGCATTTTGACCTCCAAACCCAAAACTATTTGATAATGCTATATCAACATTTTTTTTCCTTTTAATATTTGGGACATAATCAAGATCGCAATTAGGATCCTCTTCACTATAATTTATTGTAGGATGAATTATAGAGTCATTAATAGTTTTAACACATGTAATAGCTTCTAATGCTCCTGACGCTCCTAAAGAATGTCCAATCATAGATTTAGTTGAGCTTATTGGGATTTCATTTGAAAGTTCTCTGAAAACTTTTTTAATTGCTAATGTTTCTATACGATCATTTGTTGGAGTGGATGTTCCATGAGCATTTATATAATCTACTTCTGAAAATGAGATATTTGCATAATTAATAGCATTTTGCATAGCTAATGAAGCACCATAACCTTCATTGTGAGGTTGTACTAAATGAAATGCGTCTGAAGATACTCCCCATCCTTTTATTTCTGCATATATATTTGCATTTCTTGCTAGGGCTGTTTTCTCATTTTCAATAATTAAAATTCCTGCGCCCTCTGCAGGAGCAAATCCATCCCTTTTAGCATCAAAAGGTTTAGAAGCTTCTTTAGGATTTCCTTCCCATGTGGATAAAGCATGCATAGTACTAAATCCACCCATACCTAATTCACAAATTCCAGCTTCTGAACCACCGGTAATTACAATATCTGCAGCACCACGTTTAATTACTTCTACTGCCTCACCTATCGATTGAGTAGAAGCTGCACATGCGGTTACACAGGTATTTGTGTAACCAGTAATTCCCCATATACGACTGATATTTGCTGAAGCCATATTAGGTAACATCATAGGTATATAAAAAGGGCTCATTCTCATTACCCCTTTGTTATTTTTTATTTCAGATTGTGAATCAGTTTCAGGTAGACCACCTGAACCAACTCCCATTAAAATCCCTACTCTGTTAGGGTCATAATCATTGATATTTAGATTAGAATCTTTAAGTGCTTGATCAGTGGCGTGTATAGCGTATTGTGTGAATCTTGCCATTCTTCGAGATTCTTTATTAGATACAATATGTTCAATCGAAAAATCTTTTATTTCTCCAGCTACTTTACATGGGAAAGGATCAGGTGAAACCAAAGAAATTCTATCTATTCCTGAATTTCCATTTTTTATATTTGTCCAAAATTGATCGACGTTATTTCCTAGGCATGAGACTAATCCCATACCTGTAATTACAACTTTCATACCTTTTTTCTTTTGCCATAAAATATAATTTATTCATTAATTATAAAATTCTTTTTCAACTTTTTTAATAGTTTCAATAGTTTCTGCGGCTATAAATAATGATCCAGTAGATAATATTACTTCATTTCTTTTTCTTATTTTTTTAGCATAATATATTGAATTTTCTGTATCATTGAAATCTCCGATAATATTTTTTTGATACTTTTTTAGAATTTTTTTAAGTTGATCAACTGGTATTGACTTAGGGTGTCTTGATCTTGTTAGAATTATTCTTGGATTTAGGTGTATAAGTACCTTCATTACAATTTTTGGATCATGACCATATCCAGCACCAAAAATTATAACGATATTTTTTTTATTTATTCCTGTGTAATTTATGGTTTTGACTAATGCTTTTGCAGCGTTTTCATTATGTGCCCCGTCTGTAATAATTAAATATGGAGATTTTTTTAAGACCTGAAACCTTCCAGGCCAATTAACTTTAGATATAGACTCATTTATAGATTTTAAGTTGAATTTAGTATTGATTTCTGAAAATTTTACTAAAGTAGCTAAAGCTGTGGATAGATTAATTATTTGATGTTCTCCGAGTAATGGATAATCTACATTAATTTTCCCGTTAGTAGTATTAAATAAAATCTTCGATCCATTAATGCCCATATTTTGAATTTTAGATACTGTTACTAGTTCAGATGTTTTGTGTAATGGTGCTCCAATATTTTGAGCATATTTTACTAGAATCTTTTCAACGTTATCCATTTGTTTAGAAATTATGACTGGTATATTTTTTTTAATTATTCCAGCTTTTTCTAAAGTTATCTTTTCTATATTATTTCCTAGAACATTCATATGATCCATGCTAATTTCAGTAATCACGGATACTTGTGGTGTAATGATATTAGTGGAATCTAATCTTCCACCTATCCCGACTTCTATTACTGATATATCAACTCTTTTTTTCTTAAAATAATTAAGAGCCATAGCATTGATTGCCTCAAAGAAAGATATTTGTATATTTTCTTCTTTTGACATTTTTAAAATAATTGGCCAAATATTATTTAATTCATTTGCAAAATCTCTTTCTGGAATTGAACGATTATCTATTTGAATCCTTTCTGTAATTTTATGGATAGATGGAGATGAAAAAAAACCTACCTTTAGGCCTGATCCTATCAAGGATTTTGAAATTAACGCAGAAGTGCTTCCTTTACCGTTTGTTCCTGCAACATGTATGAATTTTTGATATTTTTGAGGATTATTACAGTAATCTAATAATTTACTAATTTTAGATAAGTCAAATTTTGTACTTTTTTGAACGTTGCTAGAATTTTCAAAATTTCCTAGAGACATTAATTTTTTTATTGAATTTTCGTATGCTATATTCATAAAGGTTATATTATTCAATTTTTATTTAGTTAAGGAATATTTAATTTGAAGTATAAAGAACTTTTTTCAGATATTTTATTT
>CAZBHC010000028.1:0-23994 GCA_964491775.1 uncultured Dehalococcoidales bacterium
GCTTCTTCATGTTCTTCTGCTTTCGCTTCTTCAGGTTCTTCTGCTTTCGCTTCTACAGGTTCTTCTGCTTTCGCTTCTACAGGTTCTTCTGCTTTCGCTTCTACAGGTTTTTTGTTTTGATCGTCACTTTCAGAAACCATATCACTATCCAATATTAAATTTTAATAATAACTATATTTTACTATCAGAATAGCAACTAGTTCAATACTTGATTTGGTATTGATTAAACTTTGTAATTTTAGATTTTTAGATCTGGACGATTTGATTTGGTTATATCCAAAGACTTGGATAATCTCCATTTCTCAATTTCACTGTGGTTTCCTGATAATAAAACATCAGGAACTTTACTATCTCCAATTATTTCTGGACGAGTATAAAGAGGAGGCTCTAACATTCCTGAATTGTATTCAGAAAAAGAATCATATAAATTAGAATCAGGATTACCTAATGTACCAGGAAGTAGTCTTATAAGTGAATCACTAATAACCATAGCTGGGATTTCACCACCGGTTAAAATATAATCTCCTATCGAAATCTCTTCATCACATTCTTTATCAATAAATCTCTGATCTACACCAGCATAATGCCCACAAACAATCACTAAAATTTTTTCTTTAGAAAATTCTGTAGATTTTTTTTGATTTAAGATTTGACCTTTAGGAGAAGTTAAAACTACTTTTATCCTTTCTTTAGATTCAGAATGATAAGATCTGATTGAATTAACTGCTTTCATCAAAGGTATAGCCTTAAGTATCATTCCTGGCCCACCACCATAAGGCGGAGAGTCTACGCTTTTATGCTTATCATCAGTAAAATCTCTAAGGTTTATAATATTTATCGAGACTATTTTTTTTTCCCTAGCAATTCCAACAATACTTGTTTTAATGAATTCATTAAAAAGTTCAGGAAAGATAGTAATTATATATATGTGAATCAAATCTTATCCCTAATTATGTTTACTCGTAGAATTTATTAGTACATTTAGTGAATGATTAATTACGTCAAGAATATTTTCTAAAGTGTCTGAAACGCCTGAAGGAGAACCCGGAGTATTAATTATTAATGTATGATTTTTTACTCCTGCAACAGAACGACTTAATATAGATTTTTTGTTTTTTTCTGCGGATTTCAATCTAACATAATCGACTATTCCGGTAACCTGATATTCAATTACTGATAAAGTAGCCTGAGGTGTAACATCCCGATCAGATAATCCAGTTCCACCTGTTGTTACAATAAAATTAATTTCATCTCTTAAGGTCCATTTTTCAAGAGTTGATGTAATTTTATGAAAATCATCTGGAACTATTTGTTTTTCAATTAATAAAAACCCATAATTTGATAATAATTCCACAGCAAGTTCTCCACTAATATCATCCATTTTTCCATCAGCACACCTATCACTTGTAGTCAGTACACAAAAACCAAACATTTCTTATATTCCATATTCATAAATCAAATAAGATTCTATTCTATTCTACAAATAAATTTATGAACACATTGTAAATTTTGTATTTTTCTGTACAAATATTACTTTGCACGAATTTTAAATAAGTGTAACAATCTGTACTAAATATGGGGATTTATACAAGTTATATTTATTTGGATATTGAATTTTAATTTATAGTTGAGAATAAATGGAAACTCTATTTAAATTAAAAAATGATTGTTTATGATGGAGAGATATATTGATAATCATGGGAATTGAGTTACATCATCAACCAGTAATGATACCAGAGGTATTGCATGGTTTATATGTGCAACCAGGAGGTAGATATATAGACTGTACTGTTGGTGAAGGTGGTCATAGTCAAGCTATCATCGAAGCATCTGAGCCTGGAGGTCAAGTATTGGGCATTGATGCTGATCCTGAAGCGATTCAGGTCGTTAATGAAAGAATAGACTCATCTGATAATAAATTTTTAGGGATAAATTGTAATTTTAGAGATGTTAGAGTAACCGCACTGAGATATAGATTAGCACCTGTAAATGGAATTTTATTTGATTTAGGAGTGTCCTCACTTCAACTAGATAAAGAAAGTAGAGGTTTCAGCTTTAGAAGATCAGATCCTCTCGACATGAGATTCAGTTACGATCAAAAAATAACTGCAGCTGATATAGAGAACGAATATTCCGAATTTGAATTAGCAGATCTAATATATAAATATGGTGAAGATTATAATGCAAAAAAAATTGCAAAAATTATCATCGAAAATAGACCAATAAAAACATCTTTAGATTTAGCAAATTTAATCAAAACTAAAATTTATATAAATAAAAAAAAGAAAAGAATTCATCCCGCAACTCAAACTTTTCAGGCTCTCAGAATAGCTGTAAATGATGAAATGAATGCATTAGAAACCTCACTCGAACAATCCATTTCATTATTAGGTAATGGAGGTAGATTAGTTGTAATTTCATATCATTCTTTGGAAGATAGAATTGTTAAGAATTTATTTAAAAGAGAATCAACAGAATGTATATGCCCTCCAAAAACTTTAATTTGTAATTGCGATCATAAACCATCAATTAAAATTATTTCAAAAAAACCATTTGTCCCATCAAATTCAGAAATTGAACATAATCCAAGATCTAGAAGTGCAAAAATGCGAATAGCTGAAAAAATTAAATAACCCAAATGATAAATAAAAACAAAACAATAATTTCATTAGACGTAGGGACAAGCAAAGTTTGCTGTGCTGTAGGAGAAAACAACCAAAAGATCGTTGAAATTAAAAATGTTTCAACAAAAAATATAAATTTTAAATCTAATGTTGAAGAACAAAATTTCGAAATAAAAAGAGCTATATCTGAAACCTTTAAAGAAGCTACTTTAGGTATAGATTTAAATAATTCCAATTTAGTAGTTAGTCTTTCTGGTAGCCATATAATTTCTAAAAATATAATTCTAAATGTCCCAAAGAGTACTAATGAAAGAAGTCTAATCACACAAACAGATATAGATAAATCTATCGAAATAGCACAAAAAATAAGTCTAGATGAAGACCAAAAAATTATTCATGTAATTCCTAGAACATATACTTTAGACGGTATTGAGGGTATCAGAAACCCTTTAGGAATGCACACATATGATCTAAAAGCTTATTCACATGTGATACTAGGATCAATTTCAGAAATAAATAAACTAAATAAGTATTTAGATGTAATTGGTATCAAACCAAATAAATATATAGTTGGTTCTTTAGCTTCAGGAAGATCATTGTTGAGTTCAAATGAAAGAGAAAGTGGAGGAATACTAATTGATATAGGGGGAGGAATTACAGATATCGCAGTTTTTCATAAAGGAACAATTATCCATACCGATAGTATACATATTGGCGGCAACACTTTTACAAACGATATTTCTGTTGCATTTGACATAGATTTCAATGAAGCAGAAAAAGTAAAAATATCTGATGGTAGTGTTACTCCAGAAAGAATAAAAACAACAAAAACTATAAAAATATTCCCTAGGGCATATGATGAAGAATTAGAAATTACAGGAAGAGAATTAGCTCAATTATTAAAAGATAGAGCTAGTGAGTTAATACGAATGATTGGCTATAGATTAGATAATGAAAATTTTTCTAACTTGGATATTAATCAGATTATATTAACTGGAGGTGGTTCAAAACTGGATGGATTCTTACAACTTACTAGATTCTTATTACAAAAAAGAATAAGAAACATTGATGAAAGCTTTGAAAGTAATTTAGAAGGAGAGCAACTTGATCAATCTACCTCTTGTGCAGTTTCTGTAGCTAAAGTATCAGTTGATGAAAATATTACCAATCTAGAATTCAATAACAAAAAAATTAATATATTTAACAATAATTTATACCTAAAAAGTTTCATTTCTTTTAAAAATCTATTCCGTAGAATTTTAAAGAAATGAATAATATCGGCAAAACAAAAATTAAAGTCGTTGGAATTGGAGGAGGAGGATCAAATACAGTCTCTCGTATATATAAAAATCCCGTATACGGTATTAGTTATTTGACTATAAATACAGACCTTCAAGATTTAAGAAATAATTTAACCCCAACAAGATTATTAATAGGCAATTCTATATCTAAAGGAAGAGGATTGGGAGGAAATATAAACGAAGCAAAACATTGTTTTGAATCAGATACTCAACTTATAAAAAAAAATTTATCAGATGCAGATCTAATCTTTATAGCCAGTGGAATGGGAGGAGGCACAGGTACTGTTGGTTCAGTAACTACTGCTAAACTTGCTAAAGAATCTGGATCCTTAGTAATTTCAGTAGTGACTAGCCCTTTCGCTTTTGAAGGAAAAGAAAGAATTACAAGAGCCAAAAAAGGTTTAATAGAACTAGAAAAATTTTCAGATATTTTAATTAATATTCCAAACGATATATTTTTATCTAGTAGTAATAAAAAAGATAGTATTGAAAATAATTTCAAAAAAGTAGATGAAGTCATTGATCAATCTATACGTAGTATTTCAGAGTTAATAACTTTACCAGGAGATATCAATTTAGATTTTGCTGATGTCAAAACCATAATTTCAGATGGAGGACACGGAAAAATTTCTTCAGGAAAAGGATACGGAAAAAACAAGGCTAGAGAAGCTATAGAATCTGCATTATTAAATCCTCTTCTAGATGTATCAATATATGGAGCTAAAAAAATCATCTTTAATGTTGTAGGAGGTGAAGATATGACTTTAGAAGAAGTTTATTACATAAGTGATTCTCTAAAATCTATGACTGATCATAATAGTGAAATAATTTTCGGTACTAAAATTGATCCTTTCATGGAAGAGGAAATTTCTCTAACATTTGTAGCTACAGGCTTCCCAAAAAATAGAATGATAAAAAAAATTGATTATCAGACTAAACATCATATAAGTCCAGAAATACACCTAAAATCAAGTGACGAGAAGATATCTTTAAAATAATTATTATTAAATACCTTTAAAAAATATTTATTTTAAGATGAAGATGTTGTGGGAAATTCTATAATATAACCTAACTGCTTTCTATACATAAGATTTAATACTAATGAATTTTATGAGTGATATAATCTTGCTTACAAAAGTATTGACATAGATACTATGTATAGTGGTATGCTTCTATACATACCCTAAATATAGTGTAGTTTATGTGTCCGCATTGTACGTTTATTGTATTATGAATAGGGTAGTTATACGTTAGATCCATATTGAGTAATGTAGTTTAATGGGGTTACTTTTAAAATAATAATGAAATGTCCTTATTGTGAAAATAAAGATTCAAAAGTAGTAGAATCACGTGAATCCAGCGACAGCGTAAGAAGAAGACGTGAATGTATTAGATGTGGTTTAAGATTCACTACTTATGAAACAGTTTTTCGAAAAACAATTATGATAATAAAAAAAGACGGACGAGTAGAACCTTTTTCTCATGAAAAAATAGAAAAATCTATTTCATTAGCGTGTGCCAAAAGACCACTTGAATTAGGGAAGATATCAAGATTAGTTGTTGATATTGAAAATGAATTAAATTCTCAAACAAAACTCGAAATAGAATCTAAAATCGTAGGCGATATAGTGATGAATAAATTAAGGGACCTCGATCAGGTTGCGTATATAAGATATGTCTCAGTATACAAATCATTCCAAGATCAAGATAGCTTCAAGGATGAACTGGATTCTCTAGATAAAAAGGCTATTGAATATGATATTAACAAGAACCAACTAAAATTAATAGATTTAGATTCGCAAGCAATTGCATCAAAGCGAAAAAGATCTTCAAAAAAATATTAAACTTACAAGGAGTTGACTGAAATGAACAAAAAAGCTGCAATAAAGAAAGAAAAATATAATGATTTTCAGTCTGCCGAAATTTCAGCAAATGCAAAAGTAATACTAGAAAAAAGATATCTAAGAAAAGACCAACATGGTGAAATTTGTGAAACTCCTGATGAGATGTTCCATAGGGTTGCCGATGCTTTAGCTTCTCCAGAATTAGATTATGGAAAAACTCATGAAGAAACAAAAGAGATTGCCACAGATTTCTATCAAATGATGTCTAGCTTAAAATTCTTACCTAATTCTCCCACCCTAATGAATGCAGGAACAGGAGCAGGAACATTATCCGCATGTTTCGTACTACCCTTAACAGATAGTATGGAAGGAATTATGTCAGCAGCAAGAGATGCTGCTATGGTACAAAAATTTGGAGGAGGTACAGGATTTGCTTTATCTGAAATTAGACCTAAAAATTCACCAATTAAAACAACTCATGGAAAAGCTTGTGGCCCAATATCTGTTCTAAAACATCTTTCTTCCGTATCAACGCTAGTAACTCAAGGCGGTAAACGTGATGGTGCTAATATGGCTGTGATGGATGTACATCATCCTGACATTTTAGAATTCATAAATTGTAAAAAAGTAGAAGGTGATATACATAATTTTAATATTTCTGTTGGGGTAACAGATGAATTTATGGAAGCTGTGAAAAATGATACAGACTATGCTTTAAGATTCAGAGAAGATCCAGCAAATCATAAAACTAAAAATATAGAAGTAGGCAAATTAAATGCAAGAGAAGTATTCGATAAAATAGTTGAAGGAGCATGGAGAAATGGCGAACCTGGAATGATATTCTTAGATGAGGTAAACCGTAATAGCCCAGTAATCCATATCGGTGAAATTACAGCAACTAATCCATGTGGAGAGCAGCCATTATTACCAAATGAATCTTGTAATCTCGGCTCAATTGATGTAGGTAAATTTGTTATCAAAGAATCAAACTCCCCTACTTTGGATTGGGAAAATCTTGAAAAAACCATAAGGCTTTCTATTAGATTTTTGGATAATGTTATTGATGCTAATAAATATGCAGTAGATGCAATTGAAGATATGACTCGAGCCACAAGAAAATTAGGTCTTGGGGTAATGGGTTTTGCGGATATGCTTATCAAGATGGATATACCATACGATAGTGATAAAGGAACTAAATTAGGCAAGCAAATAATGGAATTTTTTAAGGAAATTTCTGACTCTGAATCAATAAATCTTGCTAAAGAAAGAGGTCCCTATCCAGCTTTTAATTACTCACAAAAAAAATCCTCTAATTCTGAACATCTATATAGAAATGCATGTAGATTAACAGTAGCTCCTACAGGAACTATTTCTATGATTGCTGGTGCATCTAGTGGTATAGAACCGTTATTCTCATTAGCTTTCAGAAAACAAAATATTCTAGGTGGTGAAACTCTATATTATGTAGACGAAAATTTCGAAAAAATTTCGAAAGAACAAGGATTCTACTCAGAACATTTGTTGGAATTTTTATCTGATGGTGGATCTTTACAAGAAAGAGAAGATGTCCCAGAAAATGTAAAACGTTTGTTCAGGGTATCAGCAGATATATCACCAGAAGATCATGTATTGATGCAATCAGCCTTTCAAGTAAGTACAGATGCAGGTATATCGAAGACAATAAACTTCCCAAACGAAGCTACCATAGATGACGTAAAATCAGCCTATATGTTAGCTTGGGAAACAAAATGTAAGGGAATTACAGTATATAGAGCTGGAAGTAGAGAAAAAGAGGTTCTTACAACAGGTCATTCAGAGAATAATTCTGATATTTCAAATATTACGGAAAGTGTAAATCATTTTGTTTCAGAAAGAGATCGTCCGCAAATTCTAAGTGGAATAACTAGAAGAGTTAGAACAGGAAGAGGAAATTTATTTGTAACAGTTAATATGTCAGTAGACGGTCGTCCTTTCGAAATTTTTGCAACACATGGAAAGGCTGGAGGTAATGATGCCGCAATGGCTGAAGCAGTTTCTAGAATGGCTTCATTATCACTTAGATGTGGAATCAACCCTCAAGATGTAGTTGCACAATTAAGAGGTATTACTGATGTACCATCTTGGGACACAGGAGAATTAATTCGATCTGTCCCTGATGCAATAGCACTGGTACTAGACCAACTGGTTAGCAACCCACCAAAATCGCTTAGTGATCTAGATGAAGATCAAACACATCAACAAGAAATGTTTACAAATACTACTCAACAGGAAATTGATATTTCAACATCTACTGTAAATATAGTCGATGTTGAAGATAAGGTTCCTGTAACTATCTCTGGGGAAAATTTATGTCCCGAATGTTCATCAGGATTAGCTCATGAAGAAGGATGTATAAAATGCTATTCATGTGGATATAGTAAATGCTAAAAAGTAACAATTCATTAAGTAATTCAAAAAAATACGGTCGGATAATCCGACCGTATTAATTTAAAAATATTTTGAATAAAAATAAACCCATAATTGCTATTACACTAGGTGATCCGTCTGGTATAGGTACGGAAATTATATGTAAATCTCTATTAGAATCTAAAATCTATGAAATTTGTAAACCATTAATTATAGGTTCTTCTAGACAAGTTAAAAATTATTTAATGCAATTTAATGTACAAAAAGAAGTTTCTATAATTGAAGATTCGAAACACGTCACTGGAAACAATAAATTTATAGAAATTTTAGAACCTGCAGAATATAAAAATATTAATTTTCCTCTAGGTAAGGTTAATAGTTTATCAGGAAAAGCTTCTCACTTATGGGTAGAGATAGCAACTACTCTATGTATGGAAAATCATGTCAATGCAATGGTAACAGCACCAATAAATAAAGAGTCTTGGTTTTTAGGTGGAAGTAAGGAAACAGGACACCAGGAGGTATTAAAAAGAATTTCTAAATCTGATTATGTAGCAACAATGTTAGTATCAGGCAGACTAAGATGTATGCATTTATCAACACATAAGACATTATTAGAAGCTTGTAAATATGTAACTAAGGAAAATGTTCTAAGAGCAATAAAGCTAACAGATTCTCATTTTAAAATGTGGGGCATCGAGTACCCTAAAATTGCCGTTGCAGCATTAAATCCTCATGCTTCAGATAATGGCTTAATAGGAGATACCGAACAAGAGGAAATCTCCCCATCTATTGAATTAGCTAAAGAATTAAATATAAATGTAACTGGACCATATCCAGCAGATTCAATATTTAATAGTGCTATTGAAGGAAAATTTGATGTTGTAATAGTTATGTACCATGATCAAGGGCATATACCAATAAAAGTGCATGGTTTAGAAAAATCTGTATCTATAAATTTAGGTTTACCATTTATAAGAACATCTGTAGATCATGGTACTGCATTTGATATTGCTGGCAAAAATATTGCAAATGAAACTAGTATGATTGAAGCAATTAAATTATCAGTATCATTATCAAAAAGTACAGGTTTAAACCCTTAGAAATCTAGGAGAATTTATGAAAATTACTTTTATAGGTGGAGGAAATATGGCTCAAGCTATTATTTCAGGAATTAAAAAAAATAATATAAATTGTGAAATATTGGTAAGTGAACCCATGGAATCTAAAAGGAATTATTTAGAAAAATTTTATGGTATAAAAACTTCTAATAATAATATTATTTCAATAAAAAATTCAGATTTTATAATATTGGCAATCAAACCACAAATTTTTCCAGATATAGCAGAAGAAATAAATTCTTACCTTGGATCACATCAGACAGTAGTATCAATAATGGCAGGTATTACATTAGGAAAATTAAATAAATATCTTAATCATAAAAATATCATTAGAGTTATGCCAAATACTCCTGCCCAAATCGGTAAAGGTTCCTCTATTTGGATGAAATTGAATCATGTCGAAAAAAATAAAATAAATTTCTTTAAAAAAATATTACTCTCATGCGGTATAGAAATTGAAGTAAATAATGAAAAATTAATTGATATCGCTACAGCTATTTCAGGTAGTGGACCAGCATATATATTATTTTTCATGGAGTCTTTAATCAATTCTGGTATTGAACTGGGCTTAGAAGAAAAATTAGCTGAAAAAATTGTTTATGAAACAGTCTTAGGAAGTGCTTATCTAGCTAGAAATTCAAAAAAAAATACTAGAGAATTAATAGATATGGTAACATCTCCGGGTGGTACTACTGCAGCAGGTCTTTCGGTTTTAAATACCTTAGAATTTAATAAAATTATTAATTCTGCAATTCAGTCTGCTTATGAGCGCGGAATCGAAATTTCGAAAGGTGAAAAATAATGATTCTATATTTCTTAGCTTTTTTATGTCAAATTATGGGTTATTTAATAATTGCTAGATCAATAACTACTTGGTTCCCTAATTCTAGGAATAATCCTATAGTAATAATTCTATATCAAATAACTGATCCAATTATGAAGCCTTTATCAAAATACGTACCTAAACTGGGAATGATTGATCTATCACCTTTAGTCGGTGTTTTAATAGTTTTCGCTTTAGCTAGGTTTTTAATATCATTATCTTAATTAATAAATCGTATTGTTTGATCATATAGACATCTTCTTTTTCCTTCGTTATCAATAATTATTAACCTGCCTAATTCATCTATATCTTCCACAATACCAACCTGTAATTCGTTTGAATTCTTCAGATTAAAAGATACCCGTTTACCAATAGAATCAAGATACTTTTTCCATTCTGAAATAATATCTTGATTTTGATTTAGTTTCCCAAATAACAAATCGAAATTTACCATCAATAACTCAAAGGTTTCCAATCGTGACACTTTCTTATCTATAATTTCAGCAAGACTAGTTGTATTATCAGGTAAATTAATATTTCCCCTACATTTCAGGTTAACATTCAAACCTATTCCCACAACAGCAAGAGAAAAATTACTAAATGTTTTTGAAGACGATTCTGCTATAACACCAGCAATTTTATTTTGATTAACAAGAACATCATTTGGCCATTTAATTGAAATATTTTGGTTATGTAAAATTTTTTCCAAAGTATAAACTACTGCTAAAGAGGCGATAATCAATAGATCAGATAAATTTTTATCCTTCGATTCAAGCATTATAGAACATAAAATATCCTCTGAATTTTCAGAATACCAGACTGTACCATTACGACCTCTACCTTCAGATTGTTCATCTGCAATAATAACTGTTCCATTATTATCAAGATTTTTTTCAAAAAGTTTCCATGCAAAATTCATAGTAGAATCAATGTGAGATAAATGAATAATATTAGATCCAATAATCTTTGAATTTAGTTTAATATTAGATAATTCGCTATTTTTTTTATAAAGTTTTCTTTTGTTCATGTGATTCAATAATAATTTAAGTATTAGCAAAAAAAGGAAAATAATGTATACCGTATCAAAAGAAATTTTATATTATGAGCATTCAAAAAATAATCCCCCTACGAACAAAATAAAACCCAAAACTTGGTTTAAAGTTGAAACTCAGATGAATAGAGGTCCAGATTTATCAAAAATACCTTCTAATTTAAGGAAAATTTATAATAATTACAGATCAGATAGTCAGCCTACAGACAAAGGCAATCCTTCTTCAGGTTGTATATACATAGAAGATACTAAACCAGGTGATGTGTTAATCATTCACATAGGAAAAATCAAAACTCATCCTATTGGGTGGACTAGATATAAAGGTTCTACTGGCGCAATGCCAAATTATCTTGGTTTTTCTAATTTAGGTGAACAGTTTAGAGTATGTGAAATAACTGAGAATAAAATTATTTGGGATAATCATACTAATTTTCCTGTAGAACCCATGATTGGTGTATTAGGAGTTGCTCCAGAATATGAATCGAGAACTAACGCATGGGGTGGGGTTTGGGGAGGAAATATGGATATACAGGAAGTTACTACAGGAGCAAAAATAACTTTACCTATTTTTCATACTGGTGCTTTATTACATGTTGGTGATATGCATGCAAGACAAGGCGATGGAGAAATTTGCGGTGGAGGAGGTATTGAAACTGGAGGTTCAGTAGAACTATTTGTGGAAACCCAAAAAAAACCTAAGATGATGACTTGGCCTAGAATAGAAAATTCTTCTCATATTATGACAATAGCATGCGATAAGCCTGCTGAAGATGCTTTTAGAACTGCATTAAGTGAAATGATATTTTGGTTAGAATCAGATTATAAAATGAGCAAGAGTGATGCTTTTTTATTTCTCGCACAATGTTTAGAAGCTAGAGTTACACAATTTGTTAACCCTACATATACTTATATACTAAAAGTAAATAAAAAATACCTACCAAATATCTAAAGAGTAAAACTTATGAAATTTGAAAATTCCAAAAAATTATATGAAGAAGCTTGCAAAGTAGTCGCTGGAGGTATCTCGAGTCAAATTCGAATTAACGAACCTGGTTCAAACCCTTTGTTTTTTACTAAATCCAAAGGTTCAAAAATTTGGGATGTAGATGGTAATGAATATATAGATTATATCCAAGGAATGGGGCCAAACATATTTGGGCATGCTCCTGATTTTATTATTGATTCAGTAAAGAAAGATATGGAAAAAGGATTCATTTTTGCGGGACAGTTCGAAAAAGAAATAGAAGTAGCAAAAATGGCTTTAGAAATGATCCCAATGAAGAATGCTACCGTAAGATTTGCATCTTCTGGTACTGAAATAGATCAATTAGCAATTAGATTAATGAGAGGATATACGGGACGAAATAAATTTATTAAATTTGAAGGACATTATCACGGATGGACCGATTCAATATCATATAGTGTTCACCCAGACATGAAAAAATCAGGAGATATAACCTCTCCTTTACCTGTACCAGAATCATATGGGATAGATAAAAATACTTCCAAATCAATTACTATATGTGGATGGAATGATTTGAGTTTACTAGAAAAGGCATTCGAGGATAATAAAAATCAAATTGCAGGTGTAATTATGGAACCAATACTTGCAAATACAAATTGTATTTATCCAGAAAAAGGGTATCTAGAAGGAGTAAAAGAGATTTGCAAGAAAAATGATGCACTACTATGTTTTGATGAAGTTATTACTGGTTTTAGAATTGCACAAGGTGGTGCCCAAGAAGTTACTGGCGTAATACCTGATTTAGCAACTTATGCTAAGTCTATGGCAGGTGGATTCCCTATAGCAATGTTAGTGGGCAAAAAAGAAATAATGAATGATATAGGATCTGGAAAAGTTTATCATGGTGGAAGTTTTAACTCTAATGTTATGTCCATATCAGCAGCTGAAGCCTCTTTGAAATACTTAAAAAATAGCGATGGGGAAGTCTATAAAAAAATGAATAAAATAGGCAACCTACTGATAGAACAACTCAATCAGATCAAAAAATCGTCAAATCCTGACTTACATATTCAAGGAAATGGATCTTTATTCGCGATATCTTTTACTACTAAGGAAAAAATTCTTAATTGGAGAGATCATACAATTAATTGTGATGAAGAAAAATATAAATCTTTCACGAATGAAATGATTAATCACGGAATACGACTTTCTAGTAATGGCCGGATTCATATTTCTTCTGCTCATACTGAAGATGATATTTCTAAAACAGTAGAAGCTGCAAAACTTTCCTTAAAAAATATTTAATATACCCGATATATTTATCATCGAATTTTTATGGAGAAACATTTAATGTGGAAATCAGTAGTGTCAGAAAAAGAAAATTTAAAAGAAGCAATTGAAGATTTATATATTCAATTAGATTTAAAAAATAATAAAAAAGATCCAAAAATTCAAAAACTTTGCATAATTTTCGTATCCTCACATCATGAAAAAAATTATGATGAGATTCCAAATTTAATAATGGAAAAAATATCACCAAATATATTAATTGGATGTTCTGGAAATGGTGTTATAGGAAATGGTATAGAAATAGATGGTAAACCGGGTATATCTATAGCATATGCAGAGTTATTAGATGAAAAAATACAGCCGTTTTATATAGATAATGCGAAACTTCCAAACTCTGACGATCCACCAAATGTGTGGGAAAAGAGTTTAGGTGTTGAATCTAATGAATGTAAAGCAATACTTCTTTTATCTGATCCATTCAGTTTTAATACAGACATTCTTCTTTCAGGTTTAGATTATACATATCCAAACGCAAATAAAAGTGGAGGATTAATTAGTGGAGGTAAAAAATATGGAGATAATGCTATTTTTTACAATGACAAAGTCTTCAATAATGGAGCTGTTGGTTTATCATTTTCAGGAAACATAAAATTTGAAACCATAGTGTCAAAAGGTTGCAAACCAATAGGAGATCCTATGATTGTCACAAAATGTGAAGAAAATGTGATAATGGAACTGGATCATAATAAAAAGCCTTTAGAAATTATTGAAGATTTATATGAAAAAAATGATCCAAGAGAAAAATATCTAATCCGAAATTCCTTAAGAATGGGAATAATAATGGATAGGTTAGGAAATTCTCCAGAAAAAGAAAACTATTTGATTCGTAACATTATTGGTGCGTCTAAAATTGATGGATGTTTGGAGGTGGGAGAATTAATTAATGAGGGACAGATAGTACAATTTCATGTAAAAGATTCAGAAACAGCAAACGAAGAATTTCATGATTTAATGGAAAACTCACAAGGGAAACTAATAAATAACAATCCTGAATCAATATTAGTATTCAGTTGTTTATCACGGGATAATTATTTATCAAATACGAAAGAAAAAAATAATAACAATCAATCAGGTGGAAAAGTACCTATAACAGGTTTTTTTTCAAATGGAGAAATCAATCAAATTGGGGATCAAACTTTTCTGAATGGTTATACCTCAAGTTTCACTATATTAACATTATAATTGTTCAGAAAAATTATTAACTGAAATACGTTGGTTAGGAATTTCTTCAGGATTATCCTCTAATCCTGATTCATCAACATAACCAACAGCTATAGCACAAATTGATTGAAATTTATGATTGTTGCTTTTAATTAAATTTAGTGCTTTTTGCCTATCAATACCTCCCATAGCATGAGTATATAAACCCATTATCCTAGCTTGTATTGCCAAAGACATCCATGCTGCTCCAGTATCAAATTGAGCTGTATAATTATTGCTTCCTTCTTTTGTTTCTACCATTGCATAAACAAAAATCAATAATGGTGCTTTTGAAGCCCACACTCTATTACCATCATTTAATATACTATTCATTTTATCTCTATTTACACCAGTAGAAGAATAAATAAATCTCCAAGGTTGACGATTAGAACTAGATGGTGCCCACCTTGCAGCTTCAAATAATTTTGATATTTGATCTTTAGATAAAGATTTATCAAGAAAAGATTTAATAGACCATCTTTCTAAAAACATTTTATCGATTTCATAATCAGCTACTCTATATTTATTTATAATATCCATAAAAATTTTCTCCAAAAAATTATAATCAATTTACATTGCCCCTTATTTCTGTAGAGGAAATATCAAATCTAAAACTTTTTTCAGGTATTCCAGAAAAAAGTTGTTTGTAAGAAGGATCTATTTCCAAATCAGCAATTGATCGAAATTTACCTACTTTATCTATTCTTCCAGCAACAATAAAAGAACATTTATTTTCTCTAATTACTTCTAGGGCATTGAGAACAATATTCTTATTATTTATATCAACAAAGTCACTATAGTATTTAGAGTCTAGTAACCTTAATGCAGTATCATAACCAATTAAAAATTTCGAGTTAGGAAATAATACTGATTTTTCATTAAATCTTGGAGAGGCGGTAATTAAAACTCTTGATTTATCAGGAAATGTATCTAATCTACCAAATAAATCATTTATTGAAAGACTAGGTTTATCGACATTTAAGACTGAAATTTCATAAACAGGTAATAATTTAGTAATATTTTTTCCTTTTTTCATCATTCCTAAGTGACCTTCATGAAAGGGGTTAAAGGAACCTGAAAGAATTAACAAATTTTTTGGTAATTTAGTACTCCATGCTCCATCAATATCTTTATAAATAAATGGAATAGAACTTTGATATATTCCATTAATTATGGATAATAATTTTTTCGTCATCATATAAATCTAAATTCATCCTTAAATCAATATCAAAGGACTCTGCAAGTAAATTTATTATTAGGTCAGATACAATTCTTTCTTGTTCTAATCTCGATCTATTTTTCCTAGATAAATTAATTGTTACTGATTTAATTATATCGCCATTACAAATAGAAATATGAGCCCTATCCTCCCCTTTCCTGTGAGGAATAGTAGATATAGCTGCAGTACATCCTATTCCTATAAATTTTTCATTTTTGTCTAAATAGCTCTTTCCTTTTATATATATCAATGATGCCATGTTTTTAGATTCAATTATTGAAACATGTTTATTTAATGGAGAAGAATTAAAAAACTCTAAAGATGCTCTCGAATAAGGTATCAGCACCTCAATAACAGTTTTAGAAGCACCTGGTAAAGACATTATATCTGAAATTGCAGTAGTCCCTGCTCCGGTAATTACAGCAATAAATTTCATAGGACTCTTATGTAATTCTTTAATTATTTTATTTCGTGTTGGTTTTTCTATTTGATCTTTTAAATTCAATATTTCTTCATCTTATTTTAATTTTAGATTTATTATATGAACAGTTATAATTTCCCACAATAATCAAAAACCAAAAGATATATTTCTTGTAGTATTTAAATGATAATATTTTTATCTCATTTATAGATCAAGGAAATATATGGATAAATTATATATTTTGGGTGCAGGAACACCCACACCTACTCCTACAAGATTTGGAAGTGCTTACGTATTAGATATAGATAATGAAAAGATTATGTTTGATTGTGGGCCAGCTACAACTCATAAATTAGTGAAATCAGGATTATGGCCAACAGAAATTGATAATATTTTTTTTACTCACCATCATTTTGATCATGATATTGATTATCCATGTTTCTTACTATGTAGATGGGACCAATCTATTGGAAAAGAAAACGAATTAAAAGTTTTTGGCCCAACACTTACGGAAAAAATTACAGAAGGAATAATTGGAGAAGATGGTTTATTCTCACATGATTGGAAAGCCAGAGTATATCATCCGGTAAGTCAAAAAGTTTATGAAAATAGAGGTGGGACTTTGCCAAGAAAACCTCCTTCTGTAAAAGCAAAAGATGTGTCCGAAGGATTGGTATATACTTCAAATAAGTGGGAGGTGACATCAACAAATGCAGAGCATGTACAACCATATTTAGATTCATTAGCATATCGATTAGAAACTAAATCAGGTAAGTCGATTATTTTCACTGGAGATACGCAACCATGTGATTCTGTCACTAATCTAGCATACGATGCAGATATTATGTTATCCATGTGCTGGGATGATCAAGATATCATGAATAAATCGGGGGAGAATGTTGGACAAACTGGAACAATTGAAGCGGGAAAAATGGCTCAAAAAGCAGGTGTAAAAAAATTAATTCTAGTTCATATGGGTCCAAATATTTCTAAGCATGGACCACTAGAAAAAGGTTTAGGAGATATCAGAGAGGTCTATTCTGGAGAAGTTATTTATGCAGAAGAACTAAATTCAATTGATATATAAGCTATGAAAATTTCAGAAATAAAAATTGATGTAATAGAAAGAGAACATAAAAAAATTAATGTTATTGATGAAAGACAAACTTTGGGAGGTAAAACCACACAGGGAGTTCTTAGAATCATTACAGATAATGGTATTGAAGGCAATGCTTTGATTGGTGAACAAGGCAGCAACTCTTTAGACCGTATAATGATTATTCATAAAATAATTAAACCCAAGTTACTTGGAATGGATGTAAGTCATCGTGAATGGTTATGGTCTCAAGTTGGAAATATTTCAGGACACGGATTACCAGTTAATTCATCTTGGGCACCTATAGATGTAGCACTATGGGATATCGCTGGAAAACAAGTTAATATGCCAATATATAAAATTCTAGGAACCCAAAAAACTCAAACACCTCTTTATGCTACTTTTCCTCCTAGGCATAATACTATCGAAGGATTTATTAGAGAAGCTGAAAAATTATCAGATGAAGGATTTGAAGCTTATAAAATACATCCTGGAAATTTAGATATAGATAAAACAATCAAAGTAATTGAAAAAACAAGAGAAAAGGTGGGGAAGAAGATGACACTGATGCTAGATAGAAATCATGGCTATAATCTGGAAGAAGCCATTAAGGTTGGTGAGGCTTTAGATGCAAATGATTATTATTGGTTTGAAGATCCTGTGAACGTAAATGATATAAGAGCAATAAAAAAATTGTCTAATAAAATAAAAACACCAATTAACATGAGTGATTCAGCCACCTTTTTATTAGAAGAAGCAGCTAATTATATTGGCCAAAATCTATTAGGTATGGTTAGAGGAACTACAAGAAAATTAGGAATAACAGGTCTTAAAAAACTATCTTCAATGAGCGAATCTTTTGGATTAAACTGCGAAATAGGATTAGCTGGAAATTCTTTAATGAACATGGCAAATCTTCATGTGATTATGTCAGTAAATAATTGTACTTTTTATGAATACTGGAAACCTGAAAGTCTTCATCAATGGGGTGTAACTAATGATATCGAAATTGAATCAAATGGAAAAATTTCCATAAATGATACTCCTGGATTAGGAATGGATTTAGATGAAGATTGGATCAAATATCATACGATAGAAACACTGAACTAATTCATGAAAGAACAAATAAAAAATAATCATATAAAAATTCCTTATTATGGGATTAGTTCAATTGGCATATCAATATTATTCTCAATAATTATATTGATATATTTAGGGGCAGCTGTATCTACTGAAAGAAAAAATAATAGAGAAAATTTTGAAACAATTGGAAACTCTACAGAGGATATATGGTGGGAAAATGGGTTTCTTTTTATGTGCCCACTTCATTAAAAATGAAATTTATTACTAAAAATAACATACTACATTACTCATGGATAATTGTATTCGTGGCTGTAGTGGTACAGGGAGTAGGATCTGCAATAAGAATGTCATTTGGTGTTATGATTGATCCTCTAGCAGATTCTTTTGGATGGACTCCAGGGGAAGTAGGTTTGTCTTACGGACTAATGTCTATAATATCTGCTTTATTTTCACCAATTGCAGGTTGGTTAGGAACAAAATATGGCGCTAGAGAAACTATGTTTATTGGATCTTTTTTATTTTTGGTAGGAATGATTCTGACTGGATATACCCAGACTCTATTAGGATTTTACTTTTCTTATGGCGTACTTTTTGGAATTTCTCAATCGATGTTATTAGTACCTATAATTCCCGCTGTGGCGACTTGGTTTAGAAGACATCTTGGTATAGCGACAGGAATTATTATGGTTTCTTGGAGTTTAGGACCTGCTTTAATGATCCAATTATTAGCTGTTCTACTGAAAAATAATGGTTGGAACAATACGTTTATTATAATTGGAATTTATGGGTTTGTGATATTAATCATACTTTTACTAATATTTAAGAATACACCTGAACAATCGGGAAGAATACCTTTTGGAACTTTACTTGGAGACAAGCCTTTAATCTCTTCAGGGGAAAGATTTAACCAATTACAAAAATCTTATGAATCATATGCATATAAAACTAACTCATTTTGGAATTTAGTAAATTTACATTTTTTAGGATGTGTTGGGCACGCAATTATCCTAATAGCCATAATACCCCTTGCTATATCTAGAGGAATTAATCCAATAACAGCCGCCGGAATATTAAGTACAATTTCGTTAGTAAGTGTTATCACTAGATTTTTGGGGCCTATTTTATCTGATTACTTTGGATCAAAGATAATTTTTTTTATTTCATTTATTGGTCAAGGACTAGGAGTACTATTACTAATTAATGCTACTTCAGTGATGGATTTTTATATATTTGCAATAATTTGGGCTATACCATACGGAGGGGAAGGAGGTCCTTTTCCGGTTGTAAACCGCCAATATTATGGTCATATGCCTATGGGAACAATATATGGATGGCAAATACTAGGTGCTGGAATAGGAATGGCTATAGGAGGTATGATACCTGGAGTAATATTCGATCTTTATGGTAATTATAATATTGCAATATATCTCTCAGCAATTTTTAGTATTGCAGGTGGAGTATTAGTTTACTTTTTGAATGACACTAAAAAATCACTTATACCTGATTGGCCTGAAGTAGAAACTTAAGATTTAATGGTCGGGGCGGCAGGATTTGAACCTGCGACCCCCCGCTCCCAAAGCGGGTGCGCTACCGCTGCGCCACGCCCCGACTAGACAATTATTTCAAAATTTTCACATTGATAATACTAAAACTTTAAAGCTAAAGGATAATAAATTAAAAATTTATCTAAAAAAATATCAAGCTTTTAGTTGTTTAGCTATATTTTCACAAGCCTGCATATAAATTGTCGCATCTACATTAACAGACAAATATTGAACTCCTTGATCTATTAACCATTTTGCCATTTCTATATCTTTGGCATAAGAACCTACAACACGACCATTATCTCTAGCATTAATTGAAGCTTCTTTTAATGCTTTCTCAACAATAGGATTTCTAACATCTCCAGGGACACCTAAAGATTGAGAAATATCATATGGACCTAAGAATAAAACATCTATACCATTTACTTCCATTATTGAATCTAAATTATTAAGCCCTTCCTCTCCTTCAATATGTACAATAACCATCGTTTTATCATTCTGTTCATCAGTATGATTTTTTCCTTCAGTAGAAAAATATTTACCTGCTCTTGTAAATATTGAAACTCCTCTATTCCCAAGTGGAGAATACTTAGCAGCATTAATAACTTTTTCAGCATCAGATTTTGTATTTATTTGAGGTACTTGAACTCCATCTGAACCTATATCTAACGCTCGTAAAATTGGCCATTCTTCTTTAGAACCAACACGAATAATTGGAGAAATACCTGTTGCATGTGATGCAATAACTAGCTCATTAGCTGTTTCGATTGATAAAGGACCATGTTCAGTATCCAAAATACAAAAATCCATACCAGAAAAACCCAAGGTATCCACCATAGTTACTGAAGGAATTATTACGAAAGGCCCAACAACTATTTCACCCTTTTTTAACTTTTCTTTAATTGACATATAAAATACCCTGTTAAATTAAACCTATTCTCTAAGTATTATAGAAAATTATTGGAATGTCCATCTCGTCTGAAGTCAAGCCTCCATGATCAGAAAATAATCCATCTAAATTATTATAACTTTTAGAAAAATCAAAAGAAAATTCATCTTTAGAAAGTATAAGTGAATCGCCGATTCTACTAAAAACAATTTCATTTATATTTTTACCAATTAAACCTTTTTCACATATTTCTTTTGAATCAAAAAGATAAAAATGATCACCAAATTCATTTTTAAAAATTTCATAAAAGGATTCTCTTTCTTCTTCTAATCTTAAAAAAGCGAACCTTTGTTCTCCTGAGATAGGATGGTGTATTTTTTTTAACAATTCATCATAATTAGATAACTTAATTCTCTTATCTCGAGCATCTAAGTGTCCATGATCACTTGTTAAAATAAAAGCTGTATTTTTGGGAAGCATTTTATAGTAATTATAAATATAATCATCTAATAGATTTACTTTGAGCATAGTTTCTGAAGAATTTGCACCTGTTTTATGAGCATAAAAGTCTATATCAGGCCAATAAATAAAAGTAAATGTTCGTTCCTTAGAATTATTAATTCTATCGATAGATGATTTCAAGGCATTTGATAAATCATCATAAGGAGAAATTTTTCCGTTAGTAATCCAGTTTGTAGTAGGGCTAGATTTAAGATGTTCAGGAACAAATGCTAAATAATCGATATTATTTTTTTTTATAAAAGGTTCCTCTAAATAAATATCATCTAAGTTTAATCCCAGACTTGACAATCTTTCGTTATCTTTAGATCTTTCCCATTTAAATAAAGTAGCATTATCTGAAATTTTTGTGATATAAGTCTCCCATCCTAAATCACCATGTTCTCCTGGCATTTTACCTGTAGCTAGAGAAAGTAAATTCGGACCAGTTGAAGAAGGAAAAACAGAACATCCAATATTCCAAAAATGATCTACTAAAAAGCTGTTTTTATTTAGTTTATTTAGAAAATTCATCCCAAATCCATCTGCTAAGAAAAATATTAAATGTTGTTGTTGTAAAATTGTTGTCGAAATTTTATTTAATTCAGTAGATAAATCTATATTTATTTGATCTACAAAACTTTGTAATATCTTTGATAAAGAAATTTGATTAATTACTTTATCTAAAGGAAAAACAAGTTTTCCTGAAGCAACATCTTTATATAAAATTTCAATATTATCCATAAATTATTTAATATCGTAGAAGTAAAATGAATGAATATGAGTTGATATTTCTAGGTACTGGTACATCTGAGGGCATACCTAGAGTATCATGTCTAACAAAATCTGACAAGATTTGTGATGTTTGCAGTGATTCGATTCTTCCTGGTTCACCAAACAGAAGAAGAAATACTTCTGTTTTAATTACAAAAAAAATCAATAATCAATATACAAACATAATTATAGATGTAGGTAAATTTTTCTATGAATCTGCTATAAATATTTTTCCTAAAAATAATATTAAGACCATAGATTCAATATTAGTTACACATACTCACGCTGATGCAGTAGGGGGATTAGATGACTTAAGAGATTGGACTAATAATCTACAAAAAGAAATTAATATTTATCTAAGACAAAAAGATTTTGAATCCATTTCAGTAAGTCATAATTATTTAGTGAAAAGAAATAAATTATCAGGTGGTGGTGTAGCAAAATTAAACTTTTCCATTATAAATAAAAAACCTTTTATTATTCATGGTATATCTTTTATACCTCTACCGGTTATGCATGGAAAACATTTAGAAATTTTTGGTTATAAATTTGGAAATGTAAGTTATATATCCGATACTTCATATATATCAAAAGAAACAGAAAATTTAATTGAAGGTTCAGAAATTTTAATTATCGATGCCTTAAGGCCTGAGAAGACTCATGGTACACATTTTACACTTGAAGAAGCTGTAGAATTTGCAAAAAAAATCAATGCAAAAAACACATTTCTGACCAATGCAACACACGATATTGATCATAAAAAAATTAACTTACAACTAAAAAAAGAAAAGATAGATGTAAAATATGCATATGATGGTCAGAAAATTAAAATAAAGTTATAAAACTAGTAATTATTTTTTCGATTCTCTATATAAATTTATAATCTCATCATCAGGAGGATAATATTTACCAGGACTAAGATTTTCTTTATCCAAACGATTACGTATCCATTCTTCCAAATCATCATACTCAATAGATTTTGCAGCAATATCTGGAGCAATTTGTCTAGGAATTACTACAACTCCATCATCATCGGCTACAATATAATCTCCAGGTTTTACTAATACCCCATCTACATTTATGGAATCATTAGTTGAAAAAGGTGTCCCCACTTTAGTACCTAAATTAGAAGTTTTACCATAGCTCCATAATCCTAAACCATAATTTTTTACTGTATGCATATCTCTAATTCCACCATCACAAACTAAGCCATCAATTTTTCTTTGTTTTAATCTTAAGAATTTAATATCTCCTCCGATAGACATAACTTTATTCTTCATAGACTCCATCACAATAACATCTCCTGGCCCAGCGATTTCAAAAGCTGCATATTCTGGTGATTTTTCACCTTTTAGTTTTTCCAATACATCATCCGGTCTTGCGGGAATAAATCTAACAGTAACAGCACGAGAAACAATTCTTATCCCCGGTAACATAGTTCTTATGTTTGGCATATAAACATATTTTGGATCATATCCATTTCTTGCCAATATATCAACAATAGCAGTAGTATTAACTTCTCTTAATTTCCTTATTGTTTTTTTATCTAATGTATGATCGGGAGTTGGTTTAATTATGGACATAAATTTCCTCGAAAATTATTATTTAAATTAATTAAATATTTTTACAGGCTTTATTAAATTACTATCAATTTCTGAAACACCTATACCAATAAAATTATCATTATTGTCATAGATACGGTAGGTATTTTCAACATAAGATTTAAATTTTTTAAAACTAATCGGTTGTCCATTTTTTATATTTATACTTGATTTTTCAGAAAGGT
>CAZBHC010000029.1:0-20146 GCA_964491775.1 uncultured Dehalococcoidales bacterium
AAATATTTCACCTGTTTTTTCAATTAGACCTGGATTACAGGATTTAGATGATATTAGTAATAATAAAATTGCTGAGATTGAAGAAATGGAAATACAATTTAATGAACCACATCCAGCTAAAATGATAGAAGAATATTCTAATGATAGTTTAGAAGAAATTAAACTTGAGGATGCTAAAATTATTATCAGTGGGGGTAGAGGTTTAGGAAATGAAATTGCTTTTGAAGAGCTTAAGAAATTAGCAAATTTATTAGGAGGGGCTTTAGGTGCTTCTCGAGCTGCGTGTGATGCTGGCTGGATAGATCATTCTTTACAAATAGGATTAACAGGAAAAACTGTAACACCTGATTTATATATATCAGTGGGAATTTCAGGTGCGAGTCAGCACTTAGCAGGTTGTTCAATGTCAAGAAATATTGTGGCTATTAATAATGATAAGGATGCCAATATTTTTAATGTCGCAAGATTTGGTGTAATAGGTGATTGGAATCAAATAATTAAATCTTTTATTTCTTCTATAGAAGATTTAAGCTTAAAATAATTTTATTGGAGGTAAATTATGGAAGTTGGATATGGAGAGGAAATAAATGAAGTATTTAAATATATTAAGAATTCTAATGTAATAACGATTTTTTTTCCAAAATTAGGAAGATCGTTAGTCATGGATTTACGCACCACATCTGACACGGGACCTATGATTAAAATTATGCCTATGACTAATTCTATTTCAGAAAGAATAGAAACAATAAAAAACTTAAGACCATCTTTTCCTAAAGCTAAAGAAATTGTTGTTGTACCTTGGGTAGGTTATGTACAGGTACTAAAATCTTCTGGCCTTTGGAAACATCTGCTTGATGAAATAGTTAAATTAAAAAATCAAATAGCAATTAATGATGCAATTAAGGCATATAAAGAATTAGTTCTCATTCAAGAAGAAGATTTACTAGAAATGCTTTTTGGTGAAAAATATGAAACTATTTGGGAATCACAAAATAGTAAAAAATAATAAATTATTAATAACATTTTTATTATTTATATTGACCATAGTAATTGCTTCTGGGCACGTATCAGATAGTAAATTTAATGAAACTAATGGACATAGATTTAATATTTTATTGTGGGAATTAGAACATTTGCCATCTAAATTAGTATATGAAATTACTAGTGGAAATTTATTTAGAAAAAGAAATGAAACTTATATAGAAAATACGAAGAGTTTAGTATATGAATTAGAGACGATATCAAAAAAAATTAATGAAATAGAATTTAAATTGTCTGTAGCTAGATCGAATGATTTCAAAAATAATATTGAAATAAATAATTATGAGAAAGAATTAGAAAATTTAATCAAACAAAAAAATTTAATACGCAACAGAGTAGAGGGCTATATTGAATCGTTGTTAACAGAACAGATAAAAATTCAAAAATTAAGAATTAAAGATATGTTTGTTTGGCCTCCTGTAGATTTTAGGATAGATTCTCCACCAAAATTATTAGTAGTTTCACCTAGAGATAAAATTCTTAGATTGGATGAAGAGTTGATAAATTCTTCAATTTTAACTGAAGAGATGTCGTTAATCGAAGATTCAATTACTAAAAATAAAAATTTATCTGCAGTAGTATTACAAACAGGTGGATTGGCCACTTATCCATCTATTGTACCTTCCAATGTTAGTTTGTTAAATTTACTGGAAACTGCTTCACATGAATGGTTACATTCTTACCTAATTTTTTTTCCTCTTGGGCGTGCATATTTTTCAGATGGCCAAATGCTAACTATTAATGAAACATTGGCAAATATGTTTGGTAAAGAATTAGCCTTAGAGATGTATCTAAGTATTACTGACAAAGATAATAATACAGATGATATAACTTCTGAAGGAAATGTTGATCAAGAAAAAAAAGAACCTGTATTTTCTTACAATAAACATATGCAAAAAACAAGAATTAAAACTGAAGAATTACTTTTAGAAGGTAAAATCATTGAAGCAGAAAAATATATGGAGGATCGAAGATTAGATTTAAATAAGAATGGGTACAATATTAGAAAAATTAATCAAGCTTATTTTGCTTTTTATGGATCATACGCAGATTCTCCTCAATCTATTAGTCCTATTTATCAACAATTACAAGATCTTAGAGAAAAGAGATTGAATATAGGTGAATTGGTTAATGAAATAAAAAACATTTCAACTTATGAAGATTTTAGGTTATTATTAAATCATTCAAGATAAAGATCATATTTAGTTAATTTTTAACTATAAAATTTAGTATATTATAGTTACTATAGATATTGAATAATATAAAATTCTTATTAAATTTCGTCATGTATCGACCACCTAAACAAAATAACGAAGAACAAGTTAATATCGATGAAGTTTTAGATAAACTTAAGGGATCAATGCCTAAAATTCCTGGATTAGGTAAAGGCTCACCAGTATTTTTTCTTGTTATATTAATTATCTTAGCGATTTTTTGGGCTGCTACAGGTTTTTTTACAGTTGGACCTGATGAGCAAGCAGCAAAACGTGTATTTGGTAAATATATTGGAACAGTTAATGAAGGTTTTCATTGGCATTATCCTTCCCCTGTTGGCAAAAGAGATGTAGTTTCTGTAACTACTACCAGAAGGCTAGAGTTAGGTTTTAGATCAGGTCCAGATGGATTTACAATTGCCCAGTCTATTCCAGTAGAATCACTCATGATAACTGGAGACGAAAATATAGTGGATGTGCAGGCAGTGGTTCAGTATCGTATTTCAAGTTTAAAGGATTATTTGTTTTCTGTTGATGACCCAGGTGATATAGAGAGAGGTATAACACCAGGTTCTCCAGATGGAAAAACTTTGAGAGATATTACAGAAACAGCTTTAAGGCAAGTTGTTGGTTCTAGAAATATCGATGATGTATTGACGACAGAAAAAGAACAAGTACAGGCAGAAGTTTTAATTAAAATGCAACAATTGACACTTGAATATCTTACTGGTTTGCAGGTACAGCAGTTATTACTACAAAATGTTAATCCTCCTCAAGAGGTTCAATCGGCGTTTGAAGATGTAGTTAAAGCTAGAGAAGATAGAGATAGAATTATTAATCAAGCTCAAGCTTATCAAGCAGATCGTATACCAAGAGCAATAGGTGAAGCTGCAAAAATTACAGAGGCTGCACAGGGTTTTAGGGATGGTAGGATAGCTAAAGCTAAAGGTGAGGCGGATGGTTTTAAAGCTATTTTAGAAGGATATGAATCTTCTCCAGAAGTGACTAGGAATAGATTATATTTAGAAGCAATGGAAGAGATTTTACCTGGAGTTAAGAAATTTATTTTAGATGATTCTGGTGTTCTGCCATTTTTACCTTTAGATAATAACAACGAGATTGGAGGAAATTAAATGGGTAAACTTTTATTTCCAATAATTATCGTGGTCGCTGCTATTTTTGTATTGGTTTCACAAGTATTTTTCACAGTTGACGAAACAGAAACAGCTATTGTAATTAGATTAGGAGCATATCAAAGAAGTCATACATCTCCTGGTTTACAAATGAAGACTCCATTCATTGAATCTGTTACAAAATTTAATAAAAAATTATTAAGAGTTGATGTGCAGGTTGCTTCTTTGCTTACTTCTGACAAACGGAATCTATTAATCGATTCATATGCAAGATATAGAATAACAGATCCGTTAAAATTTTATCGAACATTAAGAGATCAACTACAAGCAGATGCAAGAGTAGGTGATATAGTTAATGCCCAATTAAGAGGTGAAGTTGCTTTGGATTTACAAGAAGAAGTTATTTCTGAAAAACGAGAAGATATTATGTTGCAAGTAACTTTAGGAAGTAACAGGTCAGAGATAAGTAGAGCAGAAGCTATCAATGAATTTGATGGAATTACTTCTGATATGGTCACTATTGTTATTACAGAAAAAAATGAAGAAGGTAGATCCGTTAGAGGAAGAATGGCTACAGAAGAAGAAATAAGAGAATTAGAAAATTCGCCTAGTCCTGAAATTTTAGTAGATACAGAGATAGATTATTATATTCCATTAAAAGAGAAATATGGAATTGAAATAGTTGATGTTAGGATTAAGCGTGCAGATTTCCCTTCTGATATTTCTCAAAGTGTTTTTGCACGTATGGAAGCAGAAAGAGAAAAAATAGCAAAAGGGTTACGTGCTGAAGGTGCTCAAAGAGATGCAGAAATACGAGCAGATGTAGATAAGCAAGTACAAATTATACTACAGACAGCAAATGGTGAAGCTGAGGAGACTAGAGGAAATGCTGAAAAACAAGCAATTAATATTTTAGCAGAAGCTCTTAATACGAATCCTGAATTCTATAATTTCAGGCGATCTTTAGAAGCATACAGAGTAATAGTGGATTCAGAAACATCATTAATTCTTGATCCAAATAGTTCATTATTTCAATATCTTGAAAAACCAGATTTACCTGTAGATTAATAAAAAAAACTTCAAAGAATTTTCAATAATCTTTATTTTTATTATAGTTTCTGATAAATATGTTAGTTAACGTTAACTAACATATTTAATTTTATGACTAAAAAAAGATTAAAACATATAGATAGACAAAAACAAATTATTGAAATAGCAAAGGAATTAGTTTCGGAGGGTGGTGTTCATAATTTAACTATTCGTAAGCTTACAAAAATGGCTGGAATAACTGAAGCTGCACTTTATAGACATTTTAATTCTAGGGATGATGTAGTTATAAATTTAATTAAAGAAGTTAATGAAAAGTTAATTGAAACAATCAAATCTTCAATAAATTCTGATGGAAATTCTATTGATAATTTAGAAAAAATATTAAATCTTCACTATTCTTCAATTGAATTGAGAAAAGGGTTATCGTTTATAGTTATTTTGCAAGCATCTGAATTTGAGAGTCAGGAAATAAGACAATCAGGAAATAATCTAGTTAAGACATATCTCAAGCTCATAGAAGATCTAATTTATTTTGGCATACAAAAAGGCGAAATTGACAGAACTGTCGAACCAGAATCTGCTTCAATGATGTTTTTCGGAATAGTTCAGGTTAGTGTAACAAGATGGATATTTGATCCAGAGCATCATCCTTTAAATGAAAAATCAAAATCTTTATGGAATCTTTTTAGAACATCATTAGAATTTATGGATGAAGATTTAGAACTTCATAGAGTGCCTTTTCAATCTAATAGAGATAAATAATATGACGATAATTAGTATTGATGGACATATTGGTGCAGGGGGTTATGAACTAGGTAAAAATTTATCAAAAATGTTTGATTTGAATTATATTGATCGTATGGTTCTACCTGCAAATAAACCTGAACTAGATAATGAATATAATAAAAATTTCAAACAAAATATTATTAATATTTTTGAAAGATTCTTAAATGAAATTACATTAGGAAATATTTCTGCAGATCCTAATTATTATACCGCCGATGAATTAATGGCTTTTTTAACTTGGGATGAGAATGGTCCAAAAGATTTACGATATTCCAATAAAAGTGATGATATTTTACAAAAACGTAATACTGTAATTGTACATAGAGCTGCTTTAATTACCCTAAATTCACATGTTGATATAAAGGTTGGTATTTTTGCTAATTGGATGGATAGGTTGAATAGAATAAGAAAAATTGAAGGTATGAAAAACATAAAACAAGCAAGTGAATCTATTAGAAGACAAGAAAAGTTACAATATGAATATTTTATGGATTCATTAGGGGTAGATCCAACGGATCAGTCAATTTATGATATTACATTCAATTCAAGTCTAGAATCTTTAGAGATGATTTTAATTAAAATTCGAAGGTATATAAAAAATAACCTAGAAAGTAATTTTTCCAGATTGTAATTTTTTTTCAACCTCATCCAATTCCTTATGAGATTCTATACTTGTCCAGAACGATTTTGATATATATCCAGAAATTTTATTTTTTTTAACTAAATCTGGGAAAGTAAAAATCTCATGGTCTCCTATTTTTGGTAAATAATTGTGAATAGATTTTTCAAAATAATAAATTCCACTATTTATATAAAAAGGAATTTGAGTTTTTTCATTAAATGAATGAACAGTACCATTTTGTTTAATTTCAACTAAACCATATTGATTAGGATAAGGTACAGTCATTACAGTTGCTAACGAATCATTAGTATTATGTGTATTCAATATTGGTTTTAATGATTGTGTAGTTAAGACATCTCCATTAGTTACCAGAAATTGATTTATTTCTTTTGGTATTTTATTAATTGCATTTTTTATTGCTCCTCCTCGACCAAGGGGCTTATCTTCAAAAGAATAATGAGCATTTATTCCAAATTTTCTGCCATCTCCAAAATAATCTGAAATTAATTTACCTTTATATCCACATAAAAATAACACATCAGTTATTCCTTGAGATTTCATCCAATTAATTTGATGTTCAATAATTGGTTTCCCATTAATTTTTACAAGTGGTTTAGGGTTTTTTTCCGTTAGAGGCATAAGGCGTTTACCTTTACCACCTACTATAGTGAGTGCAAAAAATCTATCTTTCATAATTTTAATTGGTTAAATAATAATCAAACTTAATAATTCTATGAAATACAAGCTCTAATATTTTTAAAGAATTGTGAATGGATTTCTTCCTTAAGTTTTTCAGGTTGAATTGTTGTGGTAAGAAAAGCTACTGAAATTTCATTATCGATATCTTTCCATGCAGTTGCAATACCCATACCACCGTGTCCAATGGTTTTATTGTTTCTTGGAGCTCCATATTTATTATTTATTCCTGTAGGTAACATAATTCCTAGTCCCATACGATGATATTTACCAAAAATATCAATTCCTTCAGCATGAGATAAACAAAGACTAGAAACAAATTTTTTTGGAAGCCATTCTTCAGTGTTATTGTTTAATGATAGTGAAGAGAAAAATTTACAGATATCTTTAGAGGTACTTACTGCAGAAGCAGCAGGAAGTATTATTTTATATTTTTGGATATCTGAAATTTGTTCAATTAATAAAAGGTCTTCAAAATTTTCACCAGCCTGTAAAGGTAAAATATTTTTAATTTTTTTATCTGGAATGACAAACATAGTATCACGTAAATTTAAGGGTTTAGCAACTTCTTCATCAAAAACTTCTTCAAAACTTTTCCCAGATATTCTATTAATTATTTCTCCAATTACCCATCCATAAGTAAGTGAATGATATTGTATTCTTTCTCCTGGTTTATATTCTGGTTCTAGATCTTCAATCCATTCTGAAATTCTCCCCCAATCTGCATAATCTTTTTCATTTAAAGTATTATGATAAGGTATTCCGGCTGTATGAGAAAGTATTTGTTTGATAGTGGTTTTGTCTTTACCTTTTCTTCCAAATTCGGGCCAAAATTTAATTATAGGATCACTCCATTTTAGATAGCCCTTAATATAATACCTCCATAATATTGAGGCAGTTAAAGGTTTGCTAATGGACATAATTGGAAATAATGGATTTACAACTTCTTCAGAGATATATTCTATATTGATTTGTGGTGTATTTTTAATTTTTATTGATAAACTAGCGGAATTAAAAAAACCTTGTTCTTTTAAATTGTAAAATCTTTTTTCTATATCTAAAGTTTTTATATTATTTTTAACTAATTGCATTAGAAATTAGAGGTTTTGTTAATTTTTTTCTCGCCGAATACTAACTCCAACTGATTTAGTATTCCTTACTGCTCCGGGTTTGAATACCGATATTTGAACAGAAAGAATATTATTATCTTCAAAACAAATCTCACAAATTTTTCCAGCGATAGATTCTATTAATTTATATTTAGAATTACCAATTATTTTTATAATATTTTTTACAAGAGTTCGATAATTTACAGTTTTTGAGATATCATCAGTTTCTATAGATAAATTTAAGTTTGTTTCGATTTCTAAGTCTATAACTATCTTTTGTGGTGTTATTCTTTCCCAATTATTAATTCCGACTATACAAAATAATTCTAAGTTATTAATTAATATTTTATCATTTGGATTATTCATAGCTTTTGTTCTTATTGCAAATGCAATCCACCGTCTACTACTATTTTTTCACCAGTAATAAAATCATTAGTGATAAGACTAATTACAGTACAGTATACTTCTTCTAATGTACCTGGTCTGTTAGACGGACCTAGATTAATTTTTACCTTAGTTTTCGAATCTGATGGAGATAATATTGCACCTAGTGCAATTTCATTTACTTGAATACTTGGAGCCATAGAAATGGCTAATGATTTAGTAAGACCAGACAATGCTGATTTACTGACTCCATACGAAAACCTTTTTTTTCTTGCTGTTCTCCAATCTCCAATATTTATTATTTTTCCAATATTTTTTTTATTGAAATTTTTATACATTAAATGTGCAAGTATAAAAGGAGCTTTAAAATTTATAGCCATCATTTTATCCCATTCAGGGACTTCAATATTTTCAACAGTATCTTTATTAAATTTAGAAGCATTATTAATTATGATGTCTAAATTTCCATATTTTTTTTTAATAGAATCTACCATCATAAATATTTCGTTGCTACTCTCCAGATTTGCTTTAATTGGATAAGCTGATCCACCATTAGAATTTATAATTTCTGTAGTTTTTAGAGCCTCTTCTTCTGATTCATTATAATGAATAATGACTTTTGACCCTGTTTTGGCTAAGGATATTGCTATGTGCTTACCAATTCTTTTTCCTGATCCAGTTACAAGTGCAACTTTATTTTTTGGATTCAATATATACTAACCCTTATAATCAACCACCTGATACTGCTGGGACAAAATGAACTTCAATATCTGGTTCTAGTTTTTGTCTTAAACCTTGTCTCGTTGCAACGTAACCGACTACAGCAGATAATCCAGGCTTGATTTTTTCTTCTTCAACTAACTTATCTTTAATTCCAGGGAACATTTCATCTAATTTATCAATTAATTCACCTAAGGTATTAGCAGAAACTTCTACTTCAGATTTTCCTTCAGCTAATTTTCGAAGTTGAAATGGTATAAATACTCTTGCCAAAATTTACCTTAGATTTAATATTGATTTTTGATATTTAATCACTTATAGCTTTTAATATTCTGCTGGGTTTAATTGGCTGTTCAAGAATTCTTTTATTTGTAGCATCTTTTACAGCATTAGACGCCGCAGCTATTGGTGGAGCTAATGTTACCTCTCCAACACCCCTGACCCCATAAGGATGATTAGGATTAGGCACTTCAACCATTATTGTTTCTATCATAGGCATATCTAAACAAGTAGGCATACGATAATCAAGAAAAGAATGATTTGCCATAGATCCATCTGGATGTAGATAATATTCTTCATTTAAAGCCCAACCAATACCTTGAACAACTCCACCTTGAATTTGTCCTTCTGCATAAGATGGATGGATTGCCTTTCCGACGTCTTGAATAGCAGTATATCTAACTACATCAGTTTTTCCAGTTTCTGGATCGATTTCAAGATCACAAATATGCACAGCATATCCGTTTCCACCAGCAGCCATATTTACAGATGCTGTAGATGATACAGGACCACCAGTGCTTTCTAATTTACCTGATAATTCTTTTATCGAAATTTTCAACTCTTGATCATTAGATGTAAAATATCCATCATTAAAATCTATATCATTTTCATTTAATTCCCAAAGTATAGCTACTCGAGATTTAAGTTGTTCAACCATAGATTGAGCAGCTAAATATGCAGCATAACCAGTTGCAAATGTTGTTCTAGATCCTCCAGTCATACCTGTATAGCCAATTGAATCTGTATCAGGAATAGTTGGTTTTATATCTTCTGCAGATAATCCTAGAACTTCTGCAGCTTGCATAGCAATAGAAGCTCTAGTTCCGCCTATATCAGCTGAACCTTCATTCATCATCACTGTTCCATCGTCAGTTAACATAAGATCACAAGTAGAAAGACCTCCACCATTCATCCAATATCCACAGGCCAAACCTCTTCCTCTCAATTTACCTTCTTTAGACTTTCCTAAATCAGAATTCCAATGTTCAGATTTTTGAGCTGCTTTAAGAGATTCTTCAAAACCGATCTTTTCTAATAAGACTCCATCACCTCTTCTAGTTCCTTTCTTAGCAGCATTGTCTAAACGAAACTGAATTTTATCCCATCCTTTTTGATCGCAAATTTCATCAACTACTGTTTCTATAGCAAAAGCAGCTTGTGGAGAGCCGGGGGCTCGGTAAGCTGCGGATTTTGGTTTGTTTACTACAATGTCAAAACCATCTATTCTAGAGGCAGGCATTTCATAACAAGCAAAGATACATATTGCTCCGGCATTAACTGCACTCCCTGGGTATGCACCAGCTTCATAACGAATTGTTGCATGAGCAGCTGTAATTTTCCCTTCGTTTGTTACACCCATTTTAACTCTGACTTTTCCGCCAGGAGCAGGACCTGTAGCTTGAAAAACTGAGGGACGGTCCATGACAATTTTTACAGGCCGACCGTTGGATTTTTTTGAAAGAATTGCAGCTATCGGAGATAAATATACTTTTGTTTTTCCTCCAAAACCTCCTCCTATTTCACTATAATTTACTCTAACACTACTAGGAGAAACACCTATAAATTTAGCTGTTTGATCTCTAACTCCAAATGAACCTTGCGTACTAGACCAAACGGTAACTTTATCATCTTCATTCCAAATAGCTGTGGCATTATGAGGTTCTATGTATCCTTGATGTACCATTTGTAGCGAAACTTCTTTATCCACAATTAAATCTGCAGATTCGAAACCTTCTTCTACGTTTCCAAATTCATGTCTAAAATGTGTAGCGATATTTGTATTTTTCACTTCTTCACCTAGATGATCACCAATTAAATCTTCTAATAAAATAGGAGCATTTTTTGCAATTGCATCATCTACATTCGTTACGGCTGGTAATTTTTCATATTCAACTTTAATTTTACGAACAGCTTCTTGAGCAGTATTTCTATCAATCGCAGCAACAGCAGCTACTACGTGTCCTTTATACATTACTTTGTCTTTCGCCATAATATTAAAAAATTCTCTATCGACATCATTTAAACCATTTCTAGTAGTGTCTCTACCAGGAGTAGCTAAATCATCGTGGGTCATTACAGCAATAACGCCAGGAAATTTTTCAGCATCAGAAGTGTCAATAGATTTAATTTTTGCATGAACTTCAGTGCTTCTTAAGACTTCTCCCCAGATTAGACCTGGAACTTTTACATCAGCTCCATATACAGCTCTACCTGTAACTTTATCTACACCATCATGCCTTACTGGGCGCGTACCAATTACTTTGTAATTTGCTTTATTTTCAAATAATTCAACCAATTTATTGCCTCTCGCTAATTAGTTTTGTATTAATATTATTCTTAAATTGTTAAGTAAGATTTAAAAATATCATATATTTATTTTTTTGTTAGAGCCTTCACAATCTTTGCTGGATTCATAGGCAAGTCTGTAAATCTTATATCTAACGCATCTTTTAAAGCATTACCTATAGCTGCTAAAGGTGGGCAAATAGGAACTTCTCCGACACCTCTAACACCATATGGGTGTAATGGTGTTGGTACTTCAACAAGAATAGTTTCAATTTTTGGTAAATCTAGAGATGTAGGCATTCTATAGTCTAAGAAACTTGAATTGACCATACCTCCTTCTTCCTTCATATAGTATTCTTCATTCAAGGCCCAGCCAATACCTTGTGCTGATCCTCCTTGCATTTGTCCCTCTACATATGAAGGGTGAATAGCTTTACCTACATCTTGAACTGCAGTATATCTAATTACGTCAGTTTTACCCGTAGATAAATCAATTTCAACATCAGCTATATGCATACCAAATCCATCTCCTGCAGATTCTAAATCAACACTACCAACGGAATTGACAGGACCACCTAAATCATCAAGCTTTTCAGCTAATTCTTTAAACGAAATTTTCTTTTCAGGTTTTTCGTTTACTGTATCAGTTTTTACTGTAAATACTCCAGAATCAAAACTTACATCTTCAAGTTTACGATCAAAATACAAAGCTACTCGATTTTTTAGTTCTGAAACAAGATTATTGGCAGCTTTCCAAGCAGCAAATCCAGTAGCATAAGTAGTTCTTGATCCCCCTGTTACGTCAGTATATCCAACAGAATCAGTATCAACTATAGAAGGTCTAACGTCTTCTGCAGGAATTCCTAAGACTTCTGCAGCTTGCATACTAATAGAGGATCTTGATCCTCCAATGTCTGTTGAACCCTCAATTAAAGTAACAGTTCCATCTTTATTTACATTTAGATTCACTGAAGATTTCAGACCGATATTAAACCAATAACCATGTGAGATACCCCTACCTCTTACCTTACCTTCTTCAGGTTGTCCTATATCAGAATTCCAGTGTTCAGAATTTTTAGTAGCATCAATTACTTCTTTTGTTCCTATGACTGAAAATCTAACACCGTCACCTCTTCTTGTACCTTGATCTGAAGCGTTATTCATTCTGAATTCCATAGAATCCCATCCGGCTTTTTCACAAAGATCGTTGACCGCAGATTCCATAGCAAAAGCAACTTGAGGAGACCCCGGCGCCCTATATGGAGCAACTTTTGGTTTATTTACAATTACGTCGTATGTATCGATTCTAGTATTTGGGATATCATAAGGAGCATAAATACATTGTGCAGCAGGTCCAATCATCGATCCTGGATTACATCCTGCTTCAAACCAGATTTTAGATTCAGCTGCAATTAGCTTACCATTTTTATCAGCACCAATTTTTACCCAAACTTTTCCGCCTGGAGTGGGGCCTGTTGTTTCAAATACAGCTGTTCTTTCCATTACCATTTTAACTGGTCTTCCGGTTTTTTTTGAAAGTAAAGCTGCTATAGGTTCTAGGTAAACAGGAATTTTCCCTCCAAAACCACCACCAATTTCACATGGTGTAACTTTAATTCTAGAAACATCTAATTTTAATAATCCTGAAAGAGCTGTTCTGGCTGTAAATGCACCTTGTGTACCAGTCCAAATTTTTACCCTATCTTCCTCATCCCAAAAAGCTGTAGCCATATGAGGTTCAATATATCCTTGATGGACCATTTGCATAGTATAGGTATTTTCTTCAATAAACGCGGCTTCAGTGAAAGCTTTATCGACATCTCCAAAATCATGTTTTTCATGAGTTGCCATATTAGTATTTTTAACTTCTTCACCTAAGTCATCACCAACTAAAGTTTCTAATATTATAGTGGCATCTTTTTCTAACGCGGAATCAACATCATTATGAGCTTGTAAAATCTCATATTCGACTTTAATTTTTGTTGCAGCTTGCTCTGCAGTGTATCTGTCAACAGCAGCAATAGCAGCAACTGGGTGACCTTTATATAAAGCTTTTTCACCTGCCATTAGTTTATTACTAGTCCAACGTGGATTTTCATCACCTTCACCCAGATCTATCATTTTATCTTCTGTTTCAGGCATATCTTTACTAGTAATTATGGCAAGGACACCATCTATTTTTTCAGCAGCTGAAGTATCTATAGATTTAATCTTGGCATGAGCATGAGGACTTCTTGCCAAAGCACCCCAAATTAATCCAGGAAGTTTAACATCTCCTGCATAGATTGCTCTACCTGTTACCTTATCAAATCCATCATGTCTTACTGGTCTAGTACCAATAACTTTAAAATTAGATTGTTGCTTAAATGTTTGAACCATTAAACTTCTCCCTTTTTTTAGATTTAACTTTCTGAAGCTGCTTTTTGAACAGCTTTAACAATTTTGTCGTAACCTGTGCATCTGCAAAGATTACCTGCCAACCAATGGCGAATTCTGTGTTCAGATGGATTCGGTTCGTTATCCAATAATCCTTTAGCTGCAACCAAAAATCCTGGAGTACAAATCCCGCATTGAAGAGCAGCCTCTTCAAGAAAAGCTTTTTGAAGAGGATGTAGTCCTTCAGATGTAGCCAAACCTTCAACTGTCTGTACGTCACATCCATCGATTTCTGCTGCAAGTACTAAACAAGAATCAACAATTCTTCCATCAATATTTACTGTACATGCTCCACAGTTACCATCCAAACAACCTTCTTTAGTTCCTGTAAGTCCTACTATTTCTCTTAGGGCATCTAGTAGACTCATGTAAGAAGGAGCCAAAAATTCATACGGTTGATTATTTATTTTAGTAGTTATATGTATATTTCTAGTCATTTCTTATCCTCTAGCTCGTTTTACAGATTCTTTTATCATCCTATTTGTTAAAACTTCAATGAGATGTTTTCTATGTTCAATTGTTCCTCTCATATCCGATATAGGTGAAGATTCATCTTTTGCAATTGATGACGCTTCGGAAATAGATGCATCATTGATCGGCTTACCTGCTAGGTAGTCAGATGCTTTTCTAGCTACAATTGGTGTTGGTCCTACTGAAGCAAGTGCAATATTTGCAGATTCAAAATTTTCTCCAGTATTATCAATTACTACTGAAACTGCAACTGCAGCTACTGCAATATCCATTTCATTTCGAGGTATAAATCTTTCATAGGCTGCGCCAGACCTTTCATCTGGTTTAGGAACCGAAATACTTACTAATAATTCACCATTTTTTAGGACGGTTTTACCTGGACCAACGCAAAAATCTTCTACAGCAATTTTTCTTTCTCCATTGGGTCCAGCAATATTTGCTGTTGCTCCATACACTATTAAAGGGCATATAGCATCGCCTGAAGGGGCAGCATTACATAAATTACCGCCTATTGCTGCTCTAGACTGAATTTGAATTCCTCCAATAATAAAAGCTCCATCTACAATACCTGTGTAATGCTTTTTCACTTCTTCATTTTCATAAATTTGATAACAAGGAACTCCAGAACCTATTATCAAACCGTCATTTGAAGCTTCAAGTTTCATAGCTTCAGGTATCTTTTTTACATCTACAACTGCTTCCAAATCCCATTTATTTCCTCTAGCTTGTACTAGTAGATCAGTACCTCCGGCTAGTGGTCTAGCTTTATCTCCATGTTTCTCAAGAACACTTACAGCTTCTTCAACAGTTTTAGGTGCGACATAATTAAAAGGGTGCAAGAGTATTCTCCTTTTTTATATTTAAATTTTCTGCTTCTAAAAAGACATAAAAATAATTTCAATAGTAAATTTATATCTTTCATTGGTTAAGCTAACATAGTAAATGTCAGTTTGCATCAATTTCACTTATGATTAGTAAATTTAATTCGAAAAATTTACCTATTTTTTAAAAATTTTAGTAATAAAGAACCTATAAAGATAGCTGAAAAAATTATAAGTATCCCAGAAAGAATTAAAGTTTTTGGTGCTCCATAATTTTGTGCGAAAAATCCAGTAAAAATACCACCTAATGCTGCTGATCCCCAAGCCCATTGTTGCATACTCATTGTTCTACCTCTGAAATTTTCTTCAACTAATGTTTGTACCATTGTTGTATTAATTGTTCCTTTCCAAACAGAAGCCATTCCTATAAATGGAATTATCAATATAGCAAATGATAAATCATTAATAGTTGCAAATATTATGATTAGAAAACCAAATAAAATTGTTGAAAAAATTAAAAATATTAATTTATTGAAATATGCGCCTGAAAGACTTAATGCAAATGTTCCAAATAATCCTCCAAGGCCTAAAAATAACAACAACCTACTGTATGTACTGGAATCTCCATAAAAAATTTCGTCGGTAAACACTGGTAGAAGAATTTCAAATGATGAACTAAATAAACCTACCACAATACCTAAAATAATTATAAACAGTATGTTTTTATTACTTCCAAGATACCTAAATCCTTCATAAAGACTTTGTATATAACTAATATCCTTTATCTGATTATTTACATGTAAAGAGGAATCCATTTTATATAAAGTTATTACAGTAAAAATATAACTTATTGCAATCATATAAAATAAATATTCTAATCCCATTATTGAAACAATAGGAGCAAAAATTAGTGGACCTAAAACAGCTGAACCCCCAAAAATTATTGAATATAATACTATTCCGCCAGGCAGATCTTTTTTTGGGATTAATTTTGCAATCATAGCTGATCTTGCAGGGATATCAATAGCAAGAAAAGTTCCTGTGAAAATAGATAATGCAATAACATGCCAGGGTTCAATTAAATTTTGTTGTATTAGAATTCCTGTTATTAATGTTACTAAAGCAAAAAGTAATCTTGTTGAACGAACAATTTGCAATCTATTATGTTTATCAGATATTATTCCTCCAAAAAGTGAAAATAGTAATATCGGAGCTAAATTTGCTGTTATTACTAAACCAAGCATTATTTCTGAATCCGTTAATGTTCTCATTAGCCATAGTCTTCCATATACTAATGACCACATTCCAATATTTGAAAATAATGCAGCTATCCAAAATAATCTATATTCTTGGTACCTAAAACAGTAATATGCAGTTTTTGAAAAAAATGTATTCAAAAGATTTTTCTGTTTTTTTCTATTTTCAAGATGATAACTTATTACCACCAATTAAATGGCAATGTAAATGTTCTACTTCTTGTCCAGCATCATTACCTTGATTGATTACTAATCGATATCCTGAAGATGAAATATTTAATTTTTTAGCTAATTGACTTGCTGTATTTATCATTTGTCCTAATATTTCGTAATTTTTTAAATCAGATAATTTTGTAAGATGTTCTTTCGGAATTACAAGAATATGAGTTTTAGCAACAGGATTAATATCGTTGAATGCATAGATATTATCATCTGAATATACTTTTTCGGAAGGAATTTCTTCAGAAACAATGGAACAAAATAGACAACATTTATTAATTTTTTTCATCATAAATTTTATCTAATTTACATAGGAAATTCTTTAAATGTTACTGATCTTTGTCTACTGGGTTGTTTTATTGTTTTCCACCAAAGGTTGTCATTATTTTTAAAACTTTTTAATTTTTCGGAATTTTCGTTATTATTCTGATTTCCTTTTGTAAAGACGTTACTTGAAGTATGGTGATTTTTAGAAATGGATCTGAAATCATAACCAAATTCTACACCTATAATATTTAACATCCTAACAGAAGCACCTCTTGGTCTATATGTATCTGTTTCCCATTCACTAATAGTTTGTTGTCTTACCCCTACTCTTTGTGCTAGATCTGTTTGAGACATATCTGCATATACTCTGAGGGATTTTATTGTTGATGAGTTCCAAATAAAATTGGATGGAATGTTATTTAAAGTGGACATGAGGTATAGGTTACAAGAATTTAATATCAAGAAACAATAACCATTTTTTACAAGATTAAACCATTTTAAAAAAGACAGGAGTTTATTTTAGTAATGAATAAATTTCTTCTTCATTGTATTTTGGACCTATTATAGATAAAACCATATTTTTAGTTTTAATTATTTCAGAGGCAATATTTTTTATGTCATTAAGAGAAACAGATTTTATTTTTTTTATGATTTCATCTGGTGTTTCTATATCATTTTTTAGTAGTTCCTGTGTACCTAGATAGTTACTTATGGATCTACTATTTTCCATACGGAGTATCATTCTTCCTAAAGAAAGAGTTATAGAGTCATCTACTTCTTTTTGTGTAAGATTATGGCTTATTTTTGAAACTTCTGACATTATAATTTTTATAGTTTCATATAAATTTTCAGGGGCTATTCCAGCTTCAATTGAAAATATTCCACAATCTGAAAAATATTGACAGGAACTATGAATGTCATATGCTAAAGCTCTTTTTTCTCTGAGTTCAGTAAATAACCTACTGCTCATTGATTCACCAAGGATTACTGATAATAGAGATAACGCAAATCTATTTTTATTATGATAAGAAATTCCCTGAAAACCTAAAGAGATATTTGTTTGTTGTGTATCTCTTTTTTCATATATTATTTCGGGACCTTTAAAATTATTAATAAAAGGGAACATTTTTTGAATATTATTTTCTTGAAAATCTCGCATGTTTTTTTCGATTAAATCTACCACTTCTTCATGAATAACATTCCCTGCGATTGATATTACAGTATTTGAAGATACGTATTGACTTTTTAAATATTCGAACATTTCTTTTTTAGAAATTTTCGATACACTTTCAACGGTTCCTGCTATATCTCTACCCATGGGCTGATTAGGCCAAATTTTCGATTCAAGATTCATTTGTACTTTACTAGCAGGTGAATCTATTGAGGCTTTAATTTCCTCATATATGACTTTTTTCTCATTATCTATATCTTCATTCTTTAGTAAAGAATTTTGTATCATGTCTGAAATTACTTCTATACCTGATTTATAATGCAAAAAAGGCATTAAACTCCAATACCCAGTTATTTCTCTATCAGTGAAAGCATTTATAATTCCTCCAACATTTTCTATCTCGGAGGATATTTTTTTGGGGTCTGGACGCCTTTTAGTTCCTTTAAATAATACGTGTTCAAAAAGATGTGAAGCTCCGGATAAAAATTCCTGTTCATATCTAGATCCCGCTCCAAATAAAAAATTTATGGAAACGCCATTCGTGTTAGTGAGTTCGTTTGATAAAATTCTTAATCCATTTGGGAGAACAGATTTTTTATAATTTATAGGTATTAAGATATTAGTCAATTTTTGTTAATTTTTATTTTAGTATCTATATTCAAATAAATTTTATACTCAAGTAATCATTTAAATTGAATAAATAAATAGTTTTATAAGTAAAATTTATTCATAAGTTTCAGATTAATATAAGTTTTTAAATTTTTGTACAAATTAGATAAAAAAATTTTTTTTAGCGGATATACGTTTTTTATTTTAATTACCTTTATTGCTTTTTTCTTAAGATTATATGGGTTGAATTGGGATAATAGAACCTTATTTCATCCAGATGAACGTGCTTTGCTAATGCAGGTAAACAATATTCATTTTCCTGAATTATCAAAATTCACAGATATTTTTAATCCAAATTTAAGTCCCCTTCACCCGGGGTCTTTTAATTGGGGTAGTTTCCCTCATTATTTACTAAAAATTATTGCGTATATAATATCTCCGTTTAATGGATTGGATATTTATGAATTAAGATATCCTGGTCGTATTATTATGGCTATTTCTGATGTAGTCACAATTGGATTTGTTTACTTAATTTGTCGTGAATATTTTTCTAGAAGAATAGCAGTTATCGCCTCTATTTTCTCTACTTTTTCAGTAATAAATATACAATTAAGTCATTTTTTTGCAGTGGATATTCTAATGACAACTTTATCTGTTGCAACTATATATTTTTGTCTTAGAGTAATTAAATATTCTAGAGTAATTGATTCTGTTATGGTTGGTGTTTTTTTTGGATTAGCAATCGCTACTAAATTTTCTGTATCTCCTTTGATAATTCCTATTATCGTATCTCATGTTATATCTGGTAATTTTTTTGGGGCAAGAAATTTATCATTTGAAAATATACCTAATTACATCGAAATCTTAAAAAAATTATTAATTTTTGCGATTTCTACCTTTTTGGTTTTACTTTTTGTTCAACCTTATATGTTTCTTGATATTAGAGGATATTTTTCAGATATTTTTACACAATCTTCTATGGTTCGGATGAATGTTGACTGGCCCTTTACACGTCAATATATAGATACACCGAGATACTGGTATCAAATTATCCAATCAATAAAATGGGGATTAGGTCCTGTTTTAGGTATATTGTGCTGGCTTTCCTTGATCCACATAATTTTCAATGTTTTTAAGACTAAAAGAAAAGTTGAAATAGTCATTCTATCTTGGGTTATTCCATATTTTCTGATCACAGGATGGTTTGATGTTAAGTTTTTAAGATATATGTTACCTATAGTGCCTTTTCTGCTTATTTTTGCCAGTAGATCTTTAGTTGTTTTTAGTGAAAATTTTTTTTCTTATAACCGTATTATAAAAATAACTCCATTATTATTTATTTTATTATTTACAATTCATTATTCATTATCATTTATAAACATATATTCCACCCCCCATCCGTCAGTAGTGGCATCTGATTGGCTTAAAGAAAATGCAAAAAAAGGAGATATAGTTATACAAGAACATTGGGATGAAGGATTTCCACCAGTAAATGGACTAATACTAAATGAGCGTTTAGAAATGTATAATCCTGATTCAATAAAAAAATTTTCAAAAATCACAAATCAACTTGAAG
>CAZBHC010000030.1:0-27103 GCA_964491775.1 uncultured Dehalococcoidales bacterium
CTGATATAAAAATTAAGAACTCATAGTGAATAATAATTATAAAAAATCCTTCAGTCTTCCTAATTGTTTTAATAAATATAATCAACAAATTGATGAAGGACTCAAAAAAGAACTTCAATATAGAAAAAATCCTATCTACACTACTCATGAATACTATATGGGCTGGAATTCTCTAGGCGGAAAATATGGAAAACATGTAGGAAAGAGATTTAGACCCACATTACTTTTATTATCCTCTGATTGTGTGAATGGTAATACTAATATAGCTATTAATCTTGCTACCGCCCTAGAATATATTCATAACTTTTCTTTAATTCATGATGACCTAGAAGATAGAGATAAGTTTCGACATCATAGGCCTACAGTTTGGGCGATTTGGGGAGACAGTAAAGCTATTATTTCAGGAAATGGAATGTTAAAAATTTCTGATGAAATAATGGGGAAAATTAGTTCTTATGAAATTAGTAAAGAATTCGCAATTAAATTACAAAAAGAAATTACACTAAGTTATTTGAAAATGATGGAGGGTCAATATTTAGATATAGCATATGAAAATACACAAACAGTATCCATAGATCAATACCTTAAAATGATAGAACTTAAAACTGGAGCATTGATAGAATCTGCAATGTATCTAGGTAGTATGACAAACTTCAAACAAACTCAATCTAAAATATCGAAATATATGCGAATGATAGGTCATGAAATAGGTAGAATATATCAAATTAGAGATGATATTTTAGGTGTTTGGGGAACTAGTAAAACAGGAAAACCAGTAGGTGCTGATTTATTTCGAAAAAAAAAATCATTACCAGCTGTACATGCCCTAAATACTGAATATCCCAAAATAAGAAATAAAATGAATTCTCTGTTTTCTTCGGAGAAAATCAATCAATCAAAAGTAAATAATATACTTGAAATTATGGAAGAATTAGATACTTTTAAATTTTGCCAATCAATGGCTGAATCACATTGGTATAAAGCAAAAGAAATAATTTCAACTTTAGATCTCAATGATAACTCAAAAAGAGATCTAGAAGAATTGGGGGAATTTCTTCTATACCGTGAATCTTAATTTGTTTTTAATGAAGTTTTAATAAAGTTACTATATTCTTTTTACTAATCTAGAAACTTTAAATTGAATCAATGTGAGTTATATGTCGAAAAATATAAAAATTTTTTGTGGTGAATTGTTAGCTACATTTATTTTTGTATTTTTTACTGTTGGATCAGTTTGTGTTACATCATATTTAGATTTATCTTTAGGTGGAATCGGTTTGATTATTATGTCCACAGGTCAAGGAATCGGAGTGTTTTTAGGAATTACCTCTTTAAAAAATATCTCAGAATCTCACCTAAATCCAGTTGTAACTATTTCTATGTTTCTAACAAGTAAAATGAACTTAATTACTTCTTTGATTTATATATTTGCTCAAATAATAGGTTCTATTTTTGCTGTATATTTACTATATAACTATGTTTGGTTAACTCTAGATACAGGAATGGGCTTACATACAATCTCACCAGGAATAAGTTTAATTGACGGTCTATTAATAGAAATTATAATAACTTTTATACTAGTTATTACGATATTACTAACTATACAAAACAATAAAGATATTGCACCATTGACTATTTCTTTAGTGGTTTTTATTTGTGGGATCGTAGCAATGCCATTAACAGGTGCTTCAATGAACCCTGTTAGAAGTTTAGCTCCAGCATTACTGTCAGGTGAATGGACCAATCATTGGATATATTGGGTAGGACCTATAATAGGATCAGTAATTGCAACATTTATTTATATTATATTATTCGGAATTAAAAAAGAAAAAGAATTATTTGGGATAATAAAAATCAAATAACTTTACCAACTATACAATTTATACCTACTGGACCAATTTTTCTCGAATCTGTAGAATATTCTAAATTATCACCTATGATTACAATCTCATCAGATTTAGTATCCCATACATAATTATGCGTAAACTCTCTTTGTACCCAATATTTACACTTTACTTCTTTACCATTCACAAACAATTTATTACTTTTAATTTCTATCCATTCGTTAGGTAATCCTATAACTCTTTTTACATATTTAGTTCCTAACGAATTTATTGGGGATCTCTTAGTAATAAATACAACATCAAATCTATCAATTTTTTTTATATCATTTTGATTTTTATCAACAATTCTTAAAGACATATTTTTCAGTGCAGGAGACATACTATGACCATTTATTATAATCAAAATATATCTTGTTAAAAATTTAAATTTTAAAAAATCTATTATTTTTTTAATTTTTCTTAACTTCTTCATGATAAATTTACGTATATATAGTTGAATATATTTTAACATCCAATATTTTAGGAGAACAATAATGATTAATTTTATATCTAAAATTACTTCAAATAAATTAGGCCCTTTTCAAATTGTCAATGCACATTGTGATATCCCATGTGGAATATACGACCCAAGAGATGCTATTCAAGCTGCTCAAACAGTGATTAGAATGACTGAGTTAATCGAAGAAATAGATTTTTCTGGAGGTCCATCACATGATCTTGCCAATTCAATGGCGAGATATGTAACAGTAAAAGAGGAACATGCAAAAAAAGCTAAAGATGATATCTTAATAATCTGGACGGATTATTTTAAGCCTGAACACTTAGAAAAATATCCAGATTTACACGATAAAGTCTGGAATGCTTGTAAACTTGGTTCTTATGTTAAACAACATGTTGATATGGGTAAAGCCAATGAATTTAAATCTGCTTTGGAAGAAATTGGAGAAATCTTTTGGGAGACTAAGAAATAATATTTTCCCGAAATTATTCTGAATGAGATCATTCTTTAAAGACTTTTAGGAATGTATTAATTCCTAAAAGTCTTTAAAATTCAAGATATATTTTTATCTATCCATGTGAACCTAATTTACGATTTATCGCAGCTTCTGCAACCGGACTTATTATTTGGTCAATTTCAATATTCACTAAAGATGGACCGTCATGTGAAAAGGACCTAAATAATGAACTTTCAAGATCTGAGGAATTTTTAACATATTCTGAATGAGCCCCTAATGACTCAGCCATCTTATCGTATCTAGTAGGTAATAAATCCGTCCAAACGGGTCTTCCGTAAAGTCCTTTTTGTATCTGCCAGTCAATTCCCCAAATTGAATTATTACCAACAATGATTTTTACTGGTAAATTATGTCTTACCATCGTGTCAATTTCCATACCATTAAAACCAAAAGATCCATCACCAGTAACAACTACAACTTTATGTTTAGGGAGTGCAATTTGTGCTCCTATGGCATAAGGAATTCCTGTTCCGATCATTCCAAAACTAGAAACATTATTGAATCTATAAGGTTTATTTCTTTCAATTGAAGCTCTTAGGAAGTGACAATAATCTCCACCATCAAAAGTTATATGTGTTTCATCATTAATAAATTTTTTTAAAATCTTAGAAACAAACATCGGATGAATAGGATCAGTTTTTGTTGATAAGCTATCTAATTTATCTCCCCATTCATTACTAGATTTAGTAAGTTTTTTTATCCAATCTATATTTTTTTTCCACTTTTTCTTTTTTGCAATTTCTAACATCTCTGAAACCACAGGCCCAATATCACCCAAAATTCCAATTTCTGGAGTTCTAGCAATTCCAATTTGAGAAATTGAAGGATCTATAACTATTTGTTTGACATTACTAGCAAATGGAGGGTTACCACCAAAACCTAATGTATAGTCTAATTTCTTACCCAACAACAAAACCACATCAGCTTCTTTAATATTTTGAGCAGCTTCGTTCAATGGTTGATAGCCCAAGCCGAAAGAAACCGGATGAGAATCAGGGACAATTCCTCTAATTGAGTCTTCAGAAAAAAATGGAATATTTGTTAAATCTAAAAAACTAATTATAGATTCTTTATCTAAAGAAAATAATGCAGTTGAACCTGCAAAAATCAAAGGTCTTTCAGCATTATTAAGTATATTAACTGCTTCAACAATCTGATTACTGTCACCTCTTACATCCCGAGGTATGCCAAACAAATTAGTAGAATATCTATCTAAATCATTTTCGTCCACTTTAGCTGATTGAAAATCATGGGGTATTGTTAGGTGTACAGGACCTTGTCTCCCACTAAGCGCTGTTCTAAAGGCAAGTGATATGAATTCCGGGATCCTTTCAGGTGATGGAACTTGCCAAGCTCCTTTTGTGATCGGCCTTGCCACACCAATTTGATCAAATTCCTGCATAGCTCCTCTTCCCAAATTTAGTGAATCCGCACTACCAGAAATATTAATAATCGGGGCCTCTGAATGCATCGCATTAGCTAGTCCTGGAACAGCATTAGCATGGCCTGGTGTTGTAGACAATGTTACAGCTGGTTTACGTAAAATTCTTGAATATGAATCTGCAGCATGCACTGCTCCAGATTCATGTCTAAAATCAATCATTCTAAAATTATCATCATACATTACATCTAATAAATGCAAGATATGATCCCCTGCTATTCCAAATAAAGTATCAACACCATGTTCTTTCAATGATTTAACAACTAGATCACTTCCGGTTATACTCATCATAAATCCTTATCAATTAGCTAAATATTTTTGATTAAAAATAAAATTTTATTCCATTATATGTGCTACTTTATCTCTGAAGTAAAAATTAAAATGAATGATTTTAGCTTTATGTAATTCTAGTAAATGCATCATAAAAAACAAAAGGTGATACGAATAACAATAAAACACCTATACCAAGTCTCAATTTAAGAGCATCAAAACTTCCTGCTAATCTAGAACCTATATACATACCTATAACAGCAGAGAGGCCCATTATTATTATTATATCTATATCATAATTATTACCTATTGAATGTCCCATAAATCCAAATAAACTCACAATTATCGTAATGGCAAGATTAGTTCCTCCAGATAAACTCGGATGCATTTTCAGGATATATACAAGAGCAGGTACTCTTAAAACACCTAGTGCCACCCCAACGGCACCACCAACAAAACCTATAGCAACACCAATGATACCTTCTCTAATAAAACCAAATTTTCCAATTTTTATCTTAAGTACCTCATTTGAGTCATTTCTATCTTTTTTAAATAACTCAAACGAAGAAACTAAAATAATAGAAATAGCTGATAAAAACAAAATTGCTCCTATCAAAATCAGTAAAATAAATTGAGAAAAATTTCCAGCATATAGAGCTCCTATAAAAGAACCAAAAAGGGAAGGAATACCTACTAGAATAACCACTCTCCATACTATTCGTTTTTGTGTAAAAGCTGGCCATAATCCACCAATAGATCCTAAAAGCGTTACAAATAAATTACTTCCGGCAGCAACTAAAGGATCAATTCCTAGAAAGGTCATAATAGGGACTCTTACAACACCCAATGCTATACCTACACATCCCCCAATAAAACCGATTAAAAGAGAAGAAAATAATAATACTAATATTCTCCAAAGTTCTAATTCCATAAAATTTAATTAATCTAATATTAATGCATCTTTAAATGCATTCTTAAGTAATTTTTGATCATCTTTGCTAAGTGGTTTAGTTGGTAATCTAGGCACAGTTGCGTCATATCCCAATAGATTTAATCCATATTTTAAAGCTCCAACGCCTCTAGACATCCCAATATAATCAGCAGAAATTAAATTCTTTTGAAGAGAGATTGCTCTTTCTGAATTTCCATCCAAAGTGAGTTTAATTATTTCTCTACATTTTTCTGGAGCCCAATTACCAAAAAACAAACATGCTCCTGTTGCTCCAATTGATGCTCCAGGAAATAATAAACTTCCATTACATGTCCATAAATAAATTTTTTTAGAAATTATTTTTGGAATTACAGTTTCCCATCTAAAATTTAAAGAAATTATATACGCAACAATGCCATCAATTTCAGAAATAACACTCAATTCTTCTGGACTAACATCTGGTTCTAAAGAAGTTCGAGGTTGATGTATTACTATTACAGGTAAAGCACTATCTCTTAAAATATTTTCAAAATATTTCACCACACTTTCTGAATATAAGGAACCTTTTTTAAACCTTCCGGGGATTCGAATTCGTACAAAATCTACACCTCTTAATGCGTAATCATCTATAAGATTTAAAGCCACTTTTGGAGATGGGGTTTCTATTCCAGCTATAATTACCTTTTTTTTATTATTCGTTTCTACTACAGTATCAATTATCTGTCTTTTTTCATCAATCGATGTATGTAATTCTTCACCTCCATGAGAACCTAAAACGAATCCAGAAATAGAAGTATTATGCCATTTTTCAATATTATTGCTGAGTTTTTCATAATCTACCTCATCATTAGTGAAAGGGGTTGGGGTAGGTGCAACAATTGGAATTTTTTTAAAAAAATCATTCATTTATATTAGCTCCAATTCTTCTAATAACATATCGATCTCCTTAAAATGTAAATTGTCAGGTCGTAAAGACGGACCTCTAACATAACCTGAATCTTCAGAAAAAATTCCTCGTCTAATCATAATATATTTATATATAAAAGCAGATAAACCTAATGTTTGAGAAAGTATTTTAATTAATGGGGAAAATCTATTTTGTATTTTGTATGCTTCCTCTACCTCCCCTGACATGAAATTATTCCATATTTTAACCCACACATCTGGCATTGTGGAACCAGGCATAGTACCAATTGAACCTCTAGAAAATTCTTCTACACAATATGCGCCCCCAGCACCTCCAAAAATCTTTATATTTTCATTAGCCTTTAAACTTACTAATTCCATAATACGTGGTATTGTAGGAGGAGTTTCTACCTTTATATAACATAAATTATCACTTCTTTTAGCACACTCTATCGCAAGAGTGGGTGAAATCTGGGCACTAGATTGATCTTGCATAAATATGGGGCATTTAACAGTTTTTGAAATCTCAGTAAAATAATTAATATTTTCTTGAAAGGTTGTAGGTATAAATGTTGCTGGTCTTATCATCAAAGCATCAGCACCTAATTCAATAGCTTTCTTAGAATAATGAATTGATAAATCTGTACTTTCTCCACCGGTATTCATAACGACAATAACTCTTCCATTTACTTGATCTACAACCGTTGATAAAATTTCATCTCTTTCTTTTTCAGAATACTTATAAATTTCTGATGCTATAGCAATACCTACTCCATTAACTCCATTATTAATCATCCATTCAACTTGTTTTCTAAGATCTTCAAAAACTATATTCCCATTCTTATCCGTAGGAGTAGACAATATAGGAAATATACCTTGAAAAGATTTTTTTAAATTACTCATTATAAATAGTCAAATTATCCTAATATTACTGGCACTATAGCCATGAGTACTCCTGCTACCGTCGCAGTGCCAATAACACCAGCTACATTTGGGCCCATAGCGTGCATCAATAAGTGATTATCATTATCTTCTTTTTGTCCCATCTCCTGAACAACTCTTGCTGCCATAGGAACTGCAGATACTCCAGCAGCTCCTATCATTGGATTGATTTTTTCTTTGATAAATAAATTCATTAATTTAGCTAATAAAATTCCTGAGGCAGTAGCCGTAATAAATGAAAATAAACCTATCAGAAAAATACCTAATGTTTCATATTGTAAAAAAACATTACCTGGCATAGTTGATCCAACTGCTAAACCTAAAATTATTATTACTACATTCATTAAACTATTTTCTGCTACATCAGCTAAACGATTGACCTCTCCAGAAACCTTTATTAAATTACCTAAAATTAACATCCCTATCAATGGAGATGCTGAGGGAACTAAAACACTTACTAGCAATATAGAAATAATAGGGAAAAGTATTTTAGTTCTATTCGATACAGAATCTGTAACATAGCTCATTCTAATTCTTCGTTCTTTTTTTGTCGTTAGTAATTTAATAATAGGAGGTTGAATTATAGGTACTAATGCCATATACGAATATGCTGCTACCGCTGTAGCTCCAACTATATCTTTTACATCGATCCCTGGTAAAGATTCCCCTATCTCTTTCATTCTAGTAGCAATATAGATAGTTGTAGGTCCATCTGCTCCACCAATTATCCCAATAGATGAAGCCTCAAGTAACCCAAAATCAAAAAAAGTTGTCAATCCTAATAGTAACGACCCTAATATAGCAAAAAAAACACCAGCTTGTGCAGCAGCCCCAAGAAGAAGAGTCTTCGGATTTGAAAGCATAGGAGAGAAATCTGTTGAAGCACCAACTCCAAGAAAAATTAACAATGGGAAAATATCATTTTTCATACCAAAATCTTGAAAAGTTCTCAAAATTCCCGAATGTCCATTATCATCAAATTTTATTAATTCTCCTAAAGGTAAATTAGCAAAGAGAATCCCCATTGAAATGGGTACTAATAATAAAGGTTCTTTCTTTTTTGATATTCCTAAATATAGTAACAAACATGAAATAACCCACATTATTATCATTCTAGGATCTTCTGCTAAGGATATGAAGCCTTCAAAAAATATTTCGTAATTTTCCAATTTTTTTCCTATTTAATTTCTATCAAACTTTGTCCATGTTGAACTGAATCCCCTTGAGAAATATAAATAGATTCAACAGTTCCATCTCTGGAAGATTTTATAGTATTTTCCATTTTCATTGATTCCAATATCATTAATATATCACCCTCATTAACTTTATCGTTAACCGCAACTTTAACTTCTAATATTACGCCAGGCATTGGAGCTCTGACTGTTCCATCATTAATATTGTGTGAACTTACCTTTGAAACATTTTTATCTTGAATTTTAGGTTTTTTTGTTGGAATATTTTCTTCTTGAGTTTGGGAATTTTTGTTTTTGTTTTCTTTCAAATCAACCTTATATTCTACACCATCAACAAATACAGAAACAGGTGAAGAATTTACATCACCTATAAGTATTTCATACGATTTCCCATTTATAACAATATTAAATTTTTTTGAATTCAATCTGTTTTTCTCCAAGAATTATTACTAGTTGAATTTTCCTGATTTAAGATTATTTGCCTGCCTTGTATTACCCAGGGATTTACCGAATCTTTTAGTTCGTTAGATACAAATTTTTCTCGAGAAGCTTCTTTATTATTTTTTAAAAAAATACTTAATGCAATAGCAGCAATTTTTTCTGGAGAAATAACATCATTAGGTTTTATATCCTGATTACTTTTATTCTTTGGTAAAGGATATAATTTTCGGTCAAAAAATTTAAAAATTATTATAAATAATGCAAGTGAAAATAAAACAACAAAAACTATTACCATACCTTGAAATGCTACAAGAATACCTTGTTCAATGCTTTCATTCATAATAATTTTTATATCCTATTCGGTGAAAATAATATCATTGCTAATCAAACATCTAAAATAAATTAAATAAAAAAGCATGGTCTTCCGTAAAAACAATATTATCGTTCATACCTATCATTATATCTTCCCCATTGACCAGATAATCATCTATTTTTACATCTCTGAAAATTTTAGTGTCATAGATTAATGATCTCTTAGAGATATATTCTTCACGAGATTTTTTAGGTGTAATTGGAAAGAAAATAATTTCATCACCTGCTTTTAATTGAGCTAGAACATCTAAATAAACTTTACCTATATTACCTATTTTAGGGTAACCTCCAGTAGTCTGAGTATCAGGCATTAATATAATTGGGTATCCACTACCAGTAATTTGGATCGAACCATGCATTACAGGATCTGAAATAATATCATGGTTATTATTTTTAGTGAAAATTTTATTCCCACTTAGTCGCAATCCTTGTCTATCTGATTTATCTGTCAATATATATTTATCATTAAAAAAACTTTCTACCATTTCAGAACTAAATTTATCTATTTGCTGACCTACAATCACCCCGATATTTTTTGTGCCAAAATCTAAATCTCTTTTGTAGTTTTTGATGGTAAATCCAGATTTAAATTTATTTTTATTACCAATAGGTAAGATATCTCCAGATTTAACTTTATGACCACCTATCCCTGAAGTTACATGCATAGATCTAGATCCTAATATTTTTTTTGTTTCAATTCCGCCTGAAATAGCTAAGTATGATCTAATACCATTTAATGGATAATGAAATTTCAAAATACTTCCATCTGGAACAAAGAATGACATGTTTAAAGGACATTTTATAGAATTAATCTCTGCACCTAAATCTCCACCTGAAATAGCAATGACATTATCTCCAAAAAATTTAAGAGATACATCTCCATAAAAGATTTCTAAAACTGTATCGTTTTCATTATTAAAAACTAAGCGATTGGAAACGTTATATGATTCTTTATCAGCTGCACCTGATAAAGAAACACCATATTCTTCAAATCCCCTTCTACCAGAATCCTGCAATAAAAGCATTGGTCCAGCTTTTAAAACTTTAATTAAATCTTTCATAATTTTTCAAAATATTCTTCTTCTGTTATAGGGTAAAATTTAACATAAGAACCTGGAAGTATTAAGGCCGGAGGATTTTGATTAATATTAAATAATTTAAGAGGAGTTCGGCCTATTATTTGCCAACCACCAGGGCTTTCAGAAGGGTAAATTCCAGTTTGCTGTCCAGCTATTCCTACAGATCCTTCATGAATTTTAATCCTAGGAGTTTCTAACCTAGGACAAAAGATTCTTTTATCCATTCCTCCTAAATATGGGAATCCAGGGGAAAAACCAATCATATATACGTAATATTCTTTCGAAGTATGAATAGAAATTAAATCACCAATTGTTAATTTTGTATAACTTGAAACATAATCTATATCTGGCCCAAAATCTTTTCCGTATACAACTGGTATCTTAATAACTTGTGTTTGATTCTTTTTCGGTTTATAACGATTTAAAATACTAATTTTTTTATTTATATATTCTTTTATGTCAGAATGAGAATATAAAACAATATCGTATTCCAATAGCAAAGAACAGTAAGAGGGGATTAAGCTTAGAAATTTGAAAGATTTATCTGATTCCAATAAACCTTTCAAAGCGTAGACTTTTGAGTTGATATCTATATCAATTTTATTGCCAAATTCAACACTAATAGCTGAATCTCCAGAATTCAATATACGTGGATAATCAACCAATTAATTTCTCAATATATTACTCATCTTATCGATTTTAATAGAATTTTTTTCCATTTCGATACGAATTAATTTAGCTAATTCTACCGATCCTTTTGTATCACCATGTACACATATGGTATCTGCTTCAAAATCTATCTGATCACCATCTATAGTTTCCACCTTATGATCTAATACTAATTTTAAAGACCTATCAATTACTTCTGAAGGTTCATGTATTACAGCTTTATCTATTTTCCTAGAAACTAAAGTTCCATCTGAATTAATTGCTCTGTCAGCATAACATTCTCTTGCTACCATTACCCCGCGAGATTTAGCTATATTTTCCCATTCCGAACCAGCAAGAACAACATGAATTACATTAGGATCATAATCATAGATAGAATTTACGACTGCTTCTGCAACTAATTTGTTCGAAACAGCAGAATTATATAATGCCCCATGAGGTTTAACGTGTTGTATTTTATGATCTTTTGTAAATGCTGACAAAGCTCCAATTTGATATGTCATTAAATTGTAAATATCCTCATATGAAATAGACATTTCTCTTCGTCCAAACCCAACCAAATCTTGATATGCTGGATGCGCTCCAATACCTAAGTTATTTTCATTAGCTACTAAAACAGTTTCATACATACAATTAGGATCACCTGCATGAAATCCTGTAGCTATATTGACACTAGAAACATATTTACATATTTCATCATCTGATCCTAATTTGTATGTACCAAAAGATTCACCTATATCAGAGTTAATATCAATACTTTTATGAATCATAAATATTCCCTAAATCTAATAATGTATCGGTAAATTTACTGAGTTTCCTGTTTGCAACGATTCTGAAACAGCATCAGTAAATTCCATATATTTAACCGCATCTGTAAAGTTAGTTCTCCTAACCGTTTCTAATCCCCTAATAGAATTAATAAATTCTTCTTCTACTCTCCAACTAGATTGTTTATCTTTCGGTATTTCTAAAATTTTCATCTCTTTATCAGAAATAGTTGCTCCTTTTACAATTAATTCAGGCTCTCCAGGATTAGAAAAATCTGATGATAAAATTCTAAGTGTTCCTGATGAACCAAAAATCCAAATATCTAATTCAGGTGCAAAATTACCAGCTACTGTAGACATAGAAAAATTAACAACACCTCCGCCATAAAGTTTATAAATTATATCTATATAATCAGGAATTTGTATTTCCATTCTTTCTCCATTGGAATTACGTCTATTTTTTACAATAGTTTGACCTACAGATAATACTGAAGATGCAGTACCTACCCATCTCATTAAATTCTCATACCATATTCCCATAGTCATAATATTATTACCAGATAAATCCTTTCGATTCCTCCAATGGACTGGAGTATCAGGATTTGGAAATGTTGATCCTTGGAAAATCCTAGCGTTCACTCCAATAATATCCCCAATATAACCTTCATTAATTAAATCTGTTACATGTTGTTCAATTTTCATTGTATGTGGAGGAGGAACAATCTGAGCAATAGTCCCCGGACTATTCAAAGAAGCATCTAACATTGCATGTGCCTCTAAGGAATTCATAGCCATCCTTGCTTCACATAGAACATGTTTATAGTTTTCCAACGCTGCAATGGACATACTAGCGTGAGTATAAGGCCAAGTGCCTATACATATAGCATCAATTTCATCATCCTCAATCAAGTCTACCCAATTTGAATATACTTTTTCTATACCTAGCTTTTTGGCTGCTTTTTCTCCTGATTCTATAGATCTATTAGCAACACCTTTTAGAAAAACATTATCCATAGAACTAAAACCTGGAGCATGCCTTAGCTCTGTATTTGCTCCAGCACCTATAAAACCAACGTTAATATTATTTGTCATTAAATCTCCTATCAAAGTAAAATTCTTATTATTCACCTAAAATTGTACGACTTATAATAGTCATATGATCTTTTTTATATTAAGAATTATTTTAAACATCTTTTATGTGATTAATCGAGGAAAAAATGAAACAATTACCAGAATCTATAAACATAACTGAATTTGGTATTGAAATTAATTGGGACAAACAAAACAAACATATATACCCTTTCAAATATCTTAGATTACAATGTAGTTGCGCAGGCTGTGTTGAAGAAATGACTGGGAAAAAATTACTTAATGTTCAAACTATTCAAGACGATATTATTGCCGTAGACTTTCTAGAAGTGGGTAAATATGCAATACAAATACTCTGGTCAGATGGGCATCAGACTGGAATTTATCCATTTGATTACTTAATTCAACTTTCAAATAGTGATGACGCAGTTATAAAGAATTAATTAACTAATATCTATGAAATTATTGATTTGACTGTAGCGACTACATCATTTGCATCTGGCATGAATGCTTGTTCCAAATTTTTATTGTAAGGAACTGGAGTATGCGGTGCTGTAACTCTTTTGACTGGAGCATCTAGATAATCAAAAGCTTTATCAGAAATAATAGCTGCAAATTCAGAAGCCATAGAAGCCCTTGGCGTATCTTCATCAACTATTACTACTCTATTAGTCTTTTTTACAGATTCAATAATAATTTCCTCATCAAATGGAGATAAAGATAACATATCTACAACTTCTGCATCAATACCTTGTTCATTAAGAATTTTTTCGGCTTCCTGACAAACTACTGAAGTATAAGACATTCCTATTAAGGTAACATCTTTACCTCGACTAAGATAACGACCTTTTCCTAATTGAATGGTATAAGAATCATCAGGAACAAAACCTTCAAGATTAATCAATTTTTTATCATTGACTACAAAAACAGGATCATCATCTCTAATTGCTGCAGCCAAAAGTCCTTTGCATGAATATGGGTCTGAAGGAACTACAACCTTTAAACCTGGTATATGTGCTAACATAGAATAAAAGCTTTCAGAGTGTTGCGCAGCATGTCCAGTACCGGCTCCGGATCTGGCAAAAAGTGTTAGTGGAACCTTTGTTTGACCTGCAAACATATATCTACTTTTTGCAGCATTAGATAAAAGCTGATCATAAGCTACAGTAATAAAATCAAAATACATCACATCAACTACCGGCCTAAGTCCAGTTAAAGCAGCTCCTATGGCTGCACCAACAAAACCTGCCTCAGAAATTGGGGCATCTCGTATTCTTTCTGGACCAAAATCTTGTATTAAACCTTTAGTAGCAGCAAATGGTCCTCCCCAAGCATCAAGAGGTTCTAGTGTCTCTTTATCAAATCCTCCTGAAATATCCTCACCAATCAAAAAAACATCTGGATCTAGTTCCATTTCTGAGCGAAGGGTAGAATTAAAGGCATCTCTATACCTGATTACTTTTCCTGGAATTCCATCATATCCGGGACCTAAAGATGATGATTGTGAAGATATTGTCATTTTATTTTAAAAAACCTCTGTAATTTTATTTGTGATTATTATCTCAAGCCCATTAATGAATTAGAATATTCTACATATACATCCTTATATAATTCTTCACTGTCAGGCATAGGACTAGATAGAGCAAAATCAGTAGCTTTAACTAATTCATCCTCTATTTGATCTCTTAATTTTTTTAGTTCTTCAGATTTTATTAAATTAGAATCAATTACTTTTTTCTCGAAAAGAATTAAACAATCTCTACTCTTATAATAATCTTCTTCTTCTTGTTTTCTGTATTTCTTAGGATCATCAGCATGAAAATGCCCGTGATATCTGTAAGTTTTAATTTCTAAAAATGTAGGACCTTCACCTGACCTTGCTCTATTAACCGCTTCCTTAGCTGCGTCATACACAGAAAACACATCCATTCCATCAACCTGTAATCCTGGTATACCATATCCTTCAGCTCTTGAAGCAATATCATCAGTAGAGACAGCATACCAAGAAGGTGTAGCCTCAGCATATCCATTATTTTCACATGCAAAAATTACAGGTAATTTCCATATTGATGATAAATTCATAGATTCATGTAGAACACCCTGAGAAGTAGCTCCATCTCCAAAAAATGCTACTGCTATCGATTCTTTTTCTTTATTTTTATATTTAGATGTTAAAGCCGCACCCACTGCTAAAGGTATTGAAGCTCCTACTATAGCATTTGCACCCAACATACCTTTTGAAAAATCAGCTATATGCATTGATCCCCCCTTACCATGACATTGCCCAGTAGACCTACCCATTATTTCTGCCATCATACGATCTGTTTCTAAACCTTTAGCAATACAATGTCCATGACCCCTATGAGTAGATCCAATCCAATCTGAATCAGTTAGGTGAGCACAAATACCTACTGGACCTGCTTCTTGGCCATCTGACGGATGAGTCACCCCCATAGCGTTACCTTTAAAAGTTTGTTCAAGCATTGTTTCTTCAAAACGCCTAATTCTATACATAGATGAGTACATCCATATTAACTTTTCTTTAGAAATATCATAGGAATTTTTTTTTGTACTGATTTTTGATTTCGGATTTTTTTTCAACTTACTTTTACTCTTTATTAAGTATTTTATTGGGAAATATCCCAAAATTTACAAATAGATTTACTTTCATCGTTATATTACATGTTTTTTTTCAACAAAAACCACTCAAAATAATAAAACAATTCTATATTAAGCATTAAATAGATAGAAAATTCTCGTAGAAATCAATATTTTATGATTTATAAATATGATTATTTTACGATTTGAATAATTTCATATCCAATATTTATAGACATTGAAAGACGATCATGATAATTTCTTTTTAGAAGCATAATTAACTACGGTAAATCATAAATTTATATCGATGTTTTTTGTTTCGCCTAAATTCATATAGTTCTAACTTAGAAATAAATATTTCGTAGATTTTTTGGAGCACTGAAAAAGGAATGGATCCTTTACCGCTTACAACTGAACAATGGGAACAAGCTGGACACTCTCTTCAATTGCTTTGGCTTGCTTTGGCATGTGCACTAGTAGCAGGACCTTCATTTTTAGCAGCTCATGCAATTATTCCATCAGCTGTAGATACAAAAACTATATCTGAGGATTGGTCTAAACTAAGAATGCCTCTATATTTATTAGGCTCCCTGTCTGTTATAGGGATTTTTGTTTTTTTTGGTTTAGCTTTTTCGCAATTAGATTTTATTTGGGATACATATTCTAGGTGGTGGCAATAATTATGAAATCTAAATTATTGAAATATTTAAATTGTTAACTAGAAAGATATATGAAAAATTTTATAATCAAAATCTCAATATTATTTGGAAAGATTATTTGAATTCTAAAGAAAAAACTGAATCTAAATCATCCAAAAAATGGATGAAAATTTTAATACCACTGGTTGGAATAGGTGGTTTTGGAGCAATTGCTATTTTTGGTGCGTTTTTTGCTTTTATTATTACTGCATGGTGGGGACAACCTATACCTATATTAGGTTTTGATCAAACTGTTGAACAACCTATTAGTTTCCCTCATACTATCCATGCAAGTACTAATCAACTTGAGCATGTTTCAGAAAATGGAGACCCCATAATGGGCTTAGGAATGGATTGTACTTTTTGTCATAGAACTGTCACAAAACAAAAAAATGCTGGCGTCCCTCCTGTAGCATTATGCACCACTTGTCATAGTGTAGTTGGTTCCAAAGACAGTATTGCTCTTTCAAATGTCCGTAAAGCTGGAGGAATAGAAGGTAACGACCCCCAACCAATAAATTGGAAAAGAGTTCATAGAATGCCGGATCATGTAAGATTTGTTCATGAACCACATATTAGATATTTATTAGAGAACCCTGAAGCAATTGAAAACACAACTTCAGGTGTCAAAGAAGGAGCGGCAGGAGTATGTTCTACTTGTCATGGTGATGTAGCTAGTATGGAACAAGTTGCCCAAGTAGAAGCTCTCAAAATGGGACAATGTGTTGATTGCCATAGAGATAATGGAGCTCCAACTGACTGTGCTGTATGTCATCACTGAAGATTATAGAAAAAATTTATAGAATGAATAAATATGAAAATAAATAGAAGAGAATTTTTATCACTAGCGGGAAAATCTGCTGCTGGAGCAGTGATTTTCACGGCATGTGGGCTACCTGAAAATGAACTGATTGTACAAGCACCTGTTGAAATGCCAGAAGATTTGCTCAGAGGTGAAGATGCTTGGTATGCTACCACAATGGGAGATCTTCCAGGTAATGATGGAGTGATAGTAAGAGTCATGGAAGGAAGAGCAAAAAAAATTGCTGGAAATCCTGATCATCCTATTTCACTCGGTAAATCTAATGCTAGATTCGATTCAATGTTACAGATTCTTTATCATCCAGATCGTTTACTTGAGCCACAAATGAGATTCTCAAAAGGTGGTAACTTGGATGGAATATCTTGGAATAAAGCAGAAAAAAAATTCAGGGAAATTTTATCAAACAGTAATAATATCTCCTTAGTCACAAATCCTCTCAGAGGACATAATGGTCTAGTAGCAAAAAAATTCGTAGAAAATTACGGTGGTGAACATATAATCTTTGATCCAATGAATCAAGGGATATTACACAAAACAGTGAACGAAGTCTTTTCTGTTAATTCTTTGCCGTATTTTGATATAGCAAATGCCAAATCCATAATGTCATTTGGAGCAGATTGGCTTAGTACTTGGATTTCACCTGTACATTATTCTAAATGCTATGGAGACTTCCGTAGTCAAGAAGATAGAGGATATTTTATTCATGTCGACCCCAGGATGTCTATGACTGCTGCAAATGCAGATTTATGGCTACCTGTAAATCCTGGAACAGAGGGAGATTTAGCTTTAAGTATTGCCAGAATTATAATTGAAGAAAAATTAGTACCTGAAGAAAATATTAGTAATTTTGAAAAATATTTACCTGCAGGATTCCTAAATGGTTATCAGCTTAGAGATGTAAGTAACAGAACTTCTATACCTACGGAAAAAATTATAAAATCGGCAAAAATAATTTCTGATAAAACACCTGCAGTAATTTTTGGTGGAGGAAATGCAGAAGCCCATACTAATGGAAGCTTCAATATGAAATCGATTTATGCTCTAAATATTTTACTCGGCTCTGTTGGTGTTAAGGGAGGAATAATACCAAACCCTGAAGAAGTAACTGGTTTACCAGCATCAAGTAAACCTTCAAATCTAAGACAAATAGAAGAAGAGGTTTCACATTGGAGAGCTGGTAATGTTGACACAGTAATTATTAGAGGAGTAGATCTGGTACATGGTCTACCTAATCATATTGACGTTAAGGGTGCATTATCTAATGTTGAAAATGTAATTATTTTTAACACTGTTATGGACAACACATCAAAAGAAGCTGATTTGGTTCTTCCAGAGAGTACATTTTTTGAATCTTGGGGAAGCGATATTCCTGAACCTGCTCCTGGATTTGAAGTATTAAGTTTACAACAACCTGTAATTTCTCCTAATGCTTCAAAAATTACAAAAAACTCAAAATCCTTCGGTGACACCTTACTTTCATTCACTGATGGTGCATTGGGTGGACGTTCCTTAGAAAATTTAATTATATCCACATCTCAAGAGATTGTAGAAAGTGGAAATGGATCGGTAAAAGTTGATAATAATATTGAAGGTAATAAGGGGAGATTACTACTTAATGGGGCACTACAAAGAGGTGGCTGGTGGAATACAGAATTTAAAGGAGAAATATCTGGAAACTATAAGGTGTCATCAAAAATTGGTCCCTCAGCTGAATTTTCTCAAACAGAAAACTTAGGCGAAGGAGATGATTTCAGCTTAATACCTTTTACATCTAATTCCCTTCTTAATGGAGAATTATCTTCAACTCCTTGGGCTCAACAAAATCCTGATCCTATGTCTACTGCTGCTTGGGTTACTTGGGCAGAAATTAATATTAAAGAAGCAGATGATTTAGGCATAAAAGAAGGTGATATATTATTAATAAAATCTACTTCTGGAGAAATTGAAGCTTTAGCATATCCTCATCCCGGTGTTAAACCTGGAACTTTATGTGTCCCTACAGGACAAGGAAAAGAAAATAACGGGAGATATTCTTCTGGATTGGGCGCTAATATTTTCTCAATCCTAAGTCCAATGAAAGATTCAGAATCAGGAGCTATCGCATGGGCTGCCACTAAGGTTAAAGTACAAAGATCTGGTAGAAATAGAAAGGTCGCCAAATTTGAAGGTAATGTTATAGCTAGACCGGTTGAACCTGGTGTACCGATACTAGTTTTAGGACCAAATGAAACAGTACACGAAGCAGAAGTTGCAAATCACCATAAATATCAAAGCGAATTCCTTGGTAACAAAGGTAATAAGCATACGGATTCAGATAATAGTGATCATGATAAAGATGATGCTGGACACTAATTGGTATAAGAAAAATGATACAAATAATATATATATAGGACGGAAAGAAATTTGACAACAGCAGAATATGGAAAACAAAATTGGGGTATGGTTGTTGATATTGATAAGTGCACGGGATGTCAGGCCTGTGTATTGGCTTGTCAATCAGAAAATAATATACCTCTTAATACACAAAATAGATTTGAAAGAGCTCGGGCAATTTCATGGATTAGAGTAGAACGATATTGGGAGGGTGATTTCCCTAACGTACATGCTCGATTCATTCCTATTTTATGTCAACAATGTGAAAATGCTCCATGTGAGCCAGTTTGTCCGGTTTATGCCACTTATCATAATGCAGAAGGTTTAAATATTCAGGTATACAACAGATGTGTTGGAACAAGATATTGTGCTAATGGTTGCCCATTTACTGTGAGATTTTTCAACTATTGGGAACCTGTTTGGCCTGATTCGCTTAGAAATCATCTAAACCCAGATGTAACTGTTCGAAGTAGAGGAATAATGGAAAAATGTAGTTTTTGCATCCAAAGAATTCGTAGAGGAGTTAGAACAGCAAATAAAGAAAATCGGGGTATAGTAGATGGAGAAATTCAAACTGCATGTAGTCAAGCATGCCCTACTTCTGCTTTAGTTTTCGGTGATTTAAATGATAAAGAAAGTAAGGTGTCAAAACTTAAAAATGATGATCGTAATTATAAGCTTTTACCACATCTGAACCTAGAACAAAATGTAACTTATCTTGCTAAAGTTGATCCTGAAAAAAAAATAGAGTCACATTCTGAGGAAACTGTTTCACATGAGTAAGATCGATACAAATACTCATAAAGAAGGACATCGTTTACCTCCTAAGAATGTGCCTTTTAATGAAATCACTAAGGATCTTATTGCAACAACAGTTACTGGTACAAAGAAAATTAAGCAAATATCCATTGTATTATCCATATTGTCAATTATTGGATTAATAGCTCTAATAATTAAATATTTTGCTGATCATGATGATTCCACAAAATGGGGTTATGTAGCGGCTTTAATTTCTTTCCTTTTATCAGTAGGAGGTGGAGCACCAATGGTTGGTATCGCTCCTGTATTAGCTAAAGCAAATTGGGTACGACCAGTTACAAGAATTTCAGCAATTTTTTCCTTAACAGGTGTATCAACTTTAATATTAATTATTCCACTTACAATGATGTTGCCTCCACTAATGGTTGATGGCATAAGAAGAAGGTCGATTTGGTTTGAGGGTCCTATTTATTCACCGCACATATGGGATTATGTAGCTCTTATGGGCCTAGTATTAACTGGATTAGCTTTATTTTATTCTGCTGCTTTACCTGACTTTGCAGCCATGCGAGAACATTCTTCAGGCTGGAGAAAAAATCTTGGAAAAACTCTTTCTAGAGGTTGGGTAGGAACAGACTCTCAATGGAGAACACTGAGAATGCGAATAGGAATGTTCGGTACTTTTTATTTCCTAATTTTGATATTTGTAAATTTCCTATTTGCTACTGATTTCGCAATGTCTATGGTACCTGGTTGGAGGGATGCTATTTTTCCTATGTACCATGCAATTACATCTCTTCAAGGAGGAGTAGCAATAGTGGTGGCTTCACTTTGGATAATAAGAAAATACTTTAAATTAGAAAAATACATACATGTTGATCAATTTTGGTCTTTATCAAGATTGCTTTTTGCACTGACATTATTATGGATATATTTCTTCTATTCTGCATTTATAGTTTTTTGGTATGGAAGATCAGCTAATGATATAGCATGGATTGAATTATTAATTACAGGACCTATGATGTGGGTATTTTTAACAGGTGCGTTTTTCATATGGATAGCTCCTTGGTGGTGGTTAATTTGGAATAAAGTTAGAAGAAGTGTCAATGGCCCAATTATAGGTGCAATATTAATATTGATAGGATTATTTTTGGACAGGTTAAGACTATTTGTTACAGCATGGTCTGTACCTACTGAAAGTATCCATGAAAAGTACTTAAAAGTTATACCGGAAGTGGTTTTACCTAATTATCTAGATATTCTTATAATTATTGGAGGTATTTCTCTGGCATTCCTACCTGTATTACTTATTTCTCGTGTTATACCTGTTCTTTCTATTTGGGAAGTTCAACAATTTAATCTTTTAGCTAAACCTATAAAATATATGAAGACACATGGAGTTCTAGTAGCTAAACCCGACTAGATAAAATTTATGCAACAAAGAAGAGATTTAAATCAAGTACACACAAACAAAGTATTGCTTAATGGGCAACTTAACGTTCCTAGATGGTGGGCACCAACAGTTGCACTTCTAGGTATTATGGTACTAATTGGTTTTACAGCTATAGGAATAATGGTCAACAAAGGTCTGGGAGTAACAGGATTATCAAGACCAGTATACTGGGGGCTATTCATTACAACTTTTGTGTTCTGGGTAGGTATATCTCATGCAGGGATAATGATTTCAGCTATATTAAGACTTACTCAAGCAGAATGGAGAAGGCCTGTAACTAGAGCTGCAGAATTGTTAACAGTTTTTTCATTACTAACAGCATTATTTTTTCCACTTATGCATGCGGGAAGACCATGGCGAATAATTTACTATATAATTCCTTATGATTTTTCAAGAGGAATCTATCCTAATATTAGATCACCTCTTATTTGGGATCCTGTAGCTATAAGTACTTATCTTACTGGTTCTACATTATTTTTGTATGTTGCATTGATTCCTGATCTTGGTAATCTTAGAGATAGAACTACTGGATGGAAAAACGCCCTTTATACTATTCTAGCTCTTGGTTGGAGAGGTAATCCTAGACAATGGCAGATGCAAACAATAGGAGGAATTTTACTTTCAGCACTTATGTTACCAATATTTGTTTCTGTTCACTCTATAGTGTCTTGGGATTTCGCCATAATACCTTCGGTTGAAGGTTGGCATTCTACAATTTTTGCTCCATATTTCGTTATTGGTGCAGTACACTCAGGAGTATCTGCAGTAGTAACTATGATGGCATTAATGAGATGGTTATGGAAATGGGATGATTTCATTCGACCAGAACATTTTGACGCGTTAGCAAGACTTCTTATTGTTGTTGCGACCGCTTGGTTAGGTTTTACATTTCTTGAATTAATATTTGCAGTTTATGGACTCGATGCTCCTGAATTAGCATTACGAGAGATGCAAATTTTTCATTGGCCTTGGAATTTACTTTTTATAATTTTCCTATTTACAGGTTATATCATCCCAGTAGGTATGTGGCTATTCAAATCGGTTAGATCAAATATAGCCTTAATGTTTTGGTCATCAATACTAGTAAATGTTGGAATGTGGTTAGAAAGATTCTTAATTATAGTTCCAGGTTTAGCTCGTAAACAACCTTTCGTTTTCACCTGGGAAGCATATAGACCAAGTGGTTTAGAATGGTTAATATTAGTTTGGTCTTTTGCATGGGTTACATTCCTTATGTTGTTATTTAGTAGATTTTTTCCACTTGTTCCACTTTTTGAACAAAAAGAGAGTCAAGTGTTTACAGACGATGTTAAAATTGGGAGGGCTAAAGTGCCCGCCATTATTCATGAAATAGATTAATAGAGAGGACAATAAATGGCAAAGCAAAGTGTAATAGGACTTTGTGAAAAACCGGATTCTGCAGCAGATGCTATGGATGGTGTTAATAACGGAGGTTATGAGTTAGGATCTTTTGATGTTCTTACAGGAACTCCATATCCTGAAGGTGCATTTGGAGAACATGTACCTCAACACAGACTTTTCCGTTTCCCTGCGTTTGGTGCAATAGTCGGTTTTACTCTTGCAGTTTTTCTAACAGCTGGAACACAAATAGCTTACCCTCTAGTCACTGGAGGTAAACCTATATTATCTATATTCGCTATGCTTATTATCATGTATGAAATGACGATGTTAGCAGGGGTTATTGCTACAGTGGTGGGAATAATTTTTGAATCTAGGTTACCTAATTTAGCTCCTGGAGTATATGATAAAAGAATTACTGAAGGATTAATAGGTGTTGTTGTTACAGTAGATAATGATACTAAAGCGAAAGATGCACAAAAAATTTTAGAAAAATCAGGAGCAATTGAGGTTAAACATTCATAATAAGAATTAAATTATGTTATTCAAAACTAAGCGACATAGTACAAACACAGTAATACTTTTAATTTTTAGTAGTATTTTTTTATTTGGATGTATGGATAAAAGTGGTATTCAACAAACTAACACTTATCCTGTTGAAATCTTTTCTGAAATGCACTATTCTCAAGCATATAAATCTCAAGAACCTCCTAGAATTGAAGCTTCTGAAAAGGCTGTAGTTTTTAAATCTAGTTCAGATCGGACTTTACTAATTTCCAAGAAATCCCATCCTTACAATGAGATAAATGCAAAAAATCTTTATCGAGTTAATTGCAGTATGTGTCATGGAACGAATCTAGATGGGAATGGTCCAGTTGCAGAATATATTATTTCTAAAGATGCGTATGCTCCGTATGAAAAATCTCCTCCAAACCTCATAGAATCTACTAATAATTATTCAAGAGATGCAATGATAGGTTTTATAGAAGGTGGTAGAGGACCTATGCCGGGATATGGAAAATTATTAAATGAATCTGATATTTTTGAAATAGTTACGTATATATATAAAACTTCAGGTACTCCACTGGAAGAAGATTAATTATTATATTAATCAAACTTATACTTACTAAGTCATTAATATTCACCTAGTAATATACTAAACATGCTTCATCAAAAAAAAGTTTTAATATACTTATCTTTATTTTTCATTTTATCGTTTGGATGTATAAACGAAAATGATTTGACTTTAGAGCAAAGATCATATCAACTTTCTAAACAAATAATGTGTCCTATATGTGATGCACAAACATTAGATCAGTCTCAATCTCAACTTGCAAAAGATATGAAGGTCACAATTTCAAATCAATTATCTGAAGGTAAAACAAACGAACAAATAAGGGAGTTTTTTGTTAATAGATATGGTGAAGAAGTTTTAGCATATCCTCCACAAAAAGGATTAAATGTTTTTTTATGGATTATTCCTACTACAATATTTGTAACAGGAATACTCATTATATTAAATACTTACAAGAATATAAAAAAAAGAAAATGAAAAAAAATACAGGAATAAAAGGATAAATGTCAGAATTAGGATACACGTGTTTACTGCTTGGTCTCTGTTTATCACTTTACGGAATAATTGGAAATTTAGTGGGTATATTAACTAATTCTCCGGAACTTATTATAAGTAGTCGTAGATCTATATATATGACTACATTAAGCGTCTCAATTTCAGTAATTGCTTTAATATATCTTTTTATATCAAATGATTTTTCTGTTAAGTATGTTCATGATCATTCTAATTTAGCAATGGACAAATCTTATGTCTGGGTTGCTTTTTATTCAGGTAATGAAGGCTCATTATTATATATCACTTTCATACTAACATTTGCATCATCTATTGTTATAAGATTTAGTAAGTTAAAAAATAAAGATATTATTCCTTGGTCAAGTACTATTCTATCTGGAGTAATATTTTTCTATATTTTGGTTTTAGCCTTTTTTGCTAATCCTTTCGAACACATGAATAAAGAGGTAGTAGATGGTATAGGAATTAATCCTCTTTTATTACATCCAGGAATGTTCAGTCATCCTCCAATGTTAATGGCTGGCCTAGCAATAATAACTATCCCTTTTGCTTTCGCAAATGGATCACTAATTAATGGAAATAAATTAGACGATTGGGTTGATATTGGACGTATCACAACATTACTATCATGGGGAATTTTAGGCATTGGTATGTTACTTGGAGCATGGTGGGCTTATACTATACTAGGTTGGGGAGGATACTGGAGTTGGGACCCAATTGAAAATGTTGCTCTGATGCCTTGGTTAGCTCTTACCGCTTTCATTCACTCAATTATGGTTCAAAAAAGAAGAGGTATGTTTCAAATTTGGAATATTATTCTACTTAATATCGCATTTATTTTAGCTCAATTTGGAACATTTATTAACAGAGGTGGGCCAGTAGTTTCTGTACATTCATTTGCGTCTTCCGCTCTTGGTTACATTTTTTTGGGATTTCTAATTTTTAGCCTAATATTTTCATTTATAATATTTTTTTGGAGAATACCTAAAATTCGATCTGAAAGAAATATGGAATCTTTCTTATCAAGAGAAGCATCATTCTTAATAAATAATTTTTTACTGTTATGCATCACATTTATAACACTTTGGGGAGTGATTTATCCAGTTTTTTCAGACGTTATCAGAGATATAAGTGTGACAGTAGCAGCGCCATATTTTAATCGTACTAACGGTCCATTACTAATATTATTGGTTTTAGTGATGGGAATAGGACCATTGCTTAATTGGAGAAAATCAGATCCAAAACAATTGATAAATAAAATTATCTTCCCGTTGATAATCTCACTTTTAATTATTTTTATATTACTTATTTTAATAGGATTAGAAAAATACTTAGCAGCAATAGCTTTTGGATCTTTATCTTTTGCAATTACCTCAATTTTTCAAGACTGGTTTCAAAATACCAAAATTAGAATATCATCTGGAGACAATAAATTTTTTGCTTGGTGGAATTTAATTAATTCTAATCGTCCAAGACACGGAGGTTATATAGTACATATTTCTATCATTATGATTGGTATGGGTGTAATAGGAACAAACTTTTTCGATCAAAGAACGGATCAAGCTATATTTTTAGAAGAAAGTATAGTTTTAGATAATTACCGAATTGAATATATTGATCTAATAGAAAATACCAAACCTGATAGGATTACTAGTTCAGCATATATGAATATTTATAAGATTAATCCTTCAGAATATGAAGAATATTATGAAGAGGAATCAAATGGATACAAAATACCAAAAAATATAAGTGGAAATAATGATAAAAAAATCGGAAATATTATTTTAAAACATGAATTCTTTCCTAGTTTCAATCAAATCTCTGTTAGATCAGGAATATTATCTACTCCTATAGAAGATCTTTATGTCATACCACGAGATTTCTTGGAGGATGGTAGGATAGGTTTAGCTGTAAGTATTAATCCACTTGCGTCATGGCTTTGGATTTCAGGTCCGTTTTTTATATTTGGAACAATTTTTGCTTTGTGGCCCGCTGGTAGAAATAAAAATAAATTAATTTCGAAATAATGTACGTATTCTTAATTACAATAATTGTTATTTTTTCTATATGTGTGATTTTATATCCTATTTTTTTCAATAATAAAATAAAAAAAAATGAAGATAGTAAAAATTCTAATAACCAAATTTTCTATTCCGAAATTGAGAAAGAAATAGAAAAAACAAAACAAGAATTAAATAATGATAAAACAAAAAAATAAGAATCTAAATCTAATCTTATTATCTATTATTTTTATAACATTCATAATTTTTATTAATGTTGAAGTAATAGAATCTTCTGAAAATAAAGAATTGATATATGGTGAAGTTTTAATGGGCACTAAAGGAGAAAACCTACCAGAAAATATAACTTTAAAACTTTTCAAAATTGACGAAAATAATAATCAAATAATAGAAGTAGAATCTACAAATATAGATACAAATGGAAAATTCATTTTTGATCACAATAGGGAAAAATATAATTATAGAATTTTG
>CAZBHC010000031.1:0-13215 GCA_964491775.1 uncultured Dehalococcoidales bacterium
ATTCTTCAATAGGCACGCGGTCATCCAAAAGGCCTTCCACGGCTTGTAGGCATATGGTTTCAGTTCTATTTCACTCCACTCAAGGGGTGCTTTTCACCTTTCCCTCACGGTACTAGATCACTATCGGTCGCCAGAAGTACTTAGCCTTGGAGGGTGGTCCCCCCAAATTCCAACAAGATTTCACGTGTCCCGTTGTACTCAGGAATCTATAAAAAAGTTGTTAACCTTTCGCCTAAAGGGCTTTCACCTGCTACGGCCAGCCGTTCCAGGACTGTTCGACTAGGTAAACAATTTGTAACTTTTTTAGATTTGTAGGAAATCTACTATAGATCCTATAACACCAAACGGTCACTGGACCCTACTCCGTAAGGACCGTATGGTTTGGGCTATTCCCTTTTCGCTCGCCGCTACTAAGAGAGTCTCGGTTGATTTTTTTTCCTCGGGGTACTTAGATGTTTCAGTTCTCCCGCTTACCTCTATCCATAAAAGAATAGTGCCTCTAATGAGGCGGGTTTCCCCATTCGGGAATCCCCGGCTGAAGTCGCTAGACACTTATCCGGGGCTTATCGCAGCCTTGCTACGCCCTTCATCGGCTTCTGGCACCAAGGCATTCCCCATATGCCCTTAGTAGCTTGACCCATCTTAAGGAATCAAGTACATAATCTCGGAGAATGCAAAATTAAATCTTCAATTGTTAAATAACACATTTTCCCATTAGTAATCACGGAAAAACTAGACTAAAAATCAAACTTAATTAATAGCCGTAAAGAAAATTTTATTACTTTTAACTGTACACAGTCAACAGCAGAATTATCAACTTTATTAAAATTAAAATTTTTATAATGAATTTATATGCTTATTAAATGATAAAATTAATTTATCTTTTAAAGAAAATTTTTATAAATTCTAGCTAAAAAAAAATATTTATATATCAATTGGAAGTTAATTATGCCTGCATATGCAGTAATAGGTGGACAGTGGGGAGATGAAGGAAAAGGGAAAATTATCGATTACCTAGCAAGTCAAGCTAAAATAGTCGCAAGGTATTCTGGTGGAAATAATGCTGGTCACACAGTAATCAATGATAAAGGGAAATTTGCATTTCATCTAATCCCATGTGGAATAGCATGGGACGATGTAACGAATATAATAGGAAATGGAGTTGTAGTAGATCCAAATATTCTTATTGAAGAAATTTCAAAAATTAAAAATGCTAATTTACCAGGTAAAATTCTCATCTCTAACAAATCACATGTGGTTATGCCTTATCATATTGAACTAGATCGTTTGGAAGAAATGTCAAGAGGTAATACTTCTATAGGGACTACCGGAAGAGGCATTGGTCCTGCATATGTTGATAAAGTCGCTAGATCAGGAATAAGAATGGAAGAAATTTTGACTCCTTTAGAACTTCAAAAAAAACTAAGTGAAATAGTAGAAAATAAGAATAAAATTATACAAAAAATTTATAATAGTACCCCCATATCATTAGAAAATACTACTAATTCAATTTTTAGATGGAATAGAGAATTATCAACATATATAGGTGATATTGATAAAGTATTAGATAAATCTCTAAAAAATAATGAAAAGATTATTCTAGAAGGTGCACAAGGTTCATTATTAGATATAGATCATGGCACTTACCCATATGTTACCTCATCAAGTCCTACAATAGGTGGTGCTATTACTGGTTTAGGAATATCACCTAGCAAAATAAAGAGTAGTATAGGAATTTATAAAGCATACTGTACTAGAGTAGGATCCGGTCCTTTCCCCACTGAAATTATTGGTAAAATAGGTGATAAAATTCGCCAAGAAGCTGGAGAATTCGGTACAACCACCGGAAGAGGTAGAAGAATAGGATGGTTTGATGCTGTAGCTGGTAAATTTTCGAAGAAAATTAATGGATTTGATTCAATAATTATTACCAGATTAGACACTTTAGATACATGGGATGAAATTAATGTTTGTGTAAAATATGAATTTGAAGGTAAAGAGATTGATGATTTTCCTATTAATCATGAAATTTTATCAAAATGCAAACCAATTTATGAAACTTTTACGGGTTGGAAATCATCCACCTTTGGAATGAAAAAATTTTCCGATTTACCAACAGAAGCAAAAAATTATTTATCTTTCATAGAAAAAACTCTTTCATCCAAAATTAGCCTAATTTCAACTGGACCAAAAAGAGAAGAAGTAATAGAAATAGATAACCCAATAAAAGACTCCTAAAGGACTTTTATTATTTCTTCAGCCAATAAATCGTAATCATGCCTTACGGTAGTACCTTCAAGTCTTATAAAATTTTTTATAACTAAAGATTTAGAATAATCATTTACTTTTTCATCAATTGAGACTATTTCAGCTTTTTCTTTCTCATATGCTTTGAGTACAATCTCTGGCGGAACACTATTATTGAGTAATAAAAGATCAAATTTGGAATTATATAAATAACTTAAAATTTCAGAAGAAAATTTAGAAGCTTCATAGCCTGATGTTTCACCTAATTTGGTCATTAAATTGGAAGCGTAAATAATTTTAGCTCTTGTATCTCTGATAGCATTTTTAATTTCAGGAACTAAAAAATTAGGAATAATACTAGTATATAGATCACCTGGACCAAGTAGAATTAAATCAGCATTATGAATTTCTTTTACTGCATCTTCGTTAACTTCTACTGGTTTATCTAAGTAAATTTCTTTTATTGCAGGGTTCGATTCTTCTCTTAAATCAATATTGGATTCTGAATGAATAATTTGTCCGTTCATTAATATTGCACATAAATTAGATTGATCGTATGTGACTGGAATCACTCTTCCTTTTGTATTTAAAAGTAAAGATAATTCCCTTATGGCTTTCCCTAGATCCTTATGTATAGAAGTTAAAGCAGCTAAAACTAAATTTCCAACACTATGACCAGATAAACTAGAATCTTTATCAAACCTATAATTTAATACATCCACCATACCCTTAACAGAAGACTTATCTGAATCACTTAATGCAAGTAGGCACTGTCTTATATCTCCAACAGGTAAAAGTCCAAATTCATCTCTGAGTTTTCCAGAGCTTCCTCCACTGTCAAACATTGTAACAATAACTGATATATCTAAATTCTTTTTAACTAAACCCTTAAGGGCCACAGCTGATCCTGAACCGCCACCTATTACTACTATTTTGCCTAATTTACTCATCATAAGAACTTGATATTTTATAAACTTTTAGATTAGAGATCTATCTTATATTCATCCATAATTGGATCAAATTTTTTGGCAAAATTAATAATTTCTTCTTCACTAGGAACCATAGGAAGTCGTCCTTCTCCTATATCATATCCACTACGATTTATCGCATAACGAATTGGTATTGGATTTGTAATAAAAAATAAAGCATTAAAAATAGGTAATAATCTTAGATGTTCTTTGGCAGCAATTTCAATATTACCTTCTAATATAAAGCCAATCATTTTTTTTATTTGGGAGCTTATAATATTTCCAGCAACACTAACTACTCCATATCCTCCAGTTGAAATAATCGAAAAAGTTTCATTATCATTTCCACTCCAAACTTTAAAATCTGAATCTGAATTACTAATAATATAATTTATCTGATCTAAATCACTAGAAGCTTCTTTTGTACCAATGATATTAGGTATTTTTGATAGATGTAATGTTGTTTCTAAATCCATATTTAAAGAGGTCCTCGAAGGGACATTATAAAGAATTCCTGGAATAGAAATAGAATTTGAAATTTTTTCAAAATGTTTAATTAATCCACCTTGAGTTGGTTTATTATATGCTGGAACAGTTAGAAGTATCCCATCAACACCTATCTTTTCAGCTTCTTGTGATAATTCTATAGATTTAATTGTATTATTATCAGTAGTACCAGCAATCACAGTACCATCATCACCAATTGAATCTTTAACTGTTGAAAATAATTTAATTTTTTCTTCTTCATTCATTGAAGGAGATTCACCTGTTGTACCACCAATTACCAGTCCATCAGAACCATTACCAATAATTTTTTTCGCAAGCTCTCCAGCTCTATTATAATCAACTTCCCCATCAGAGCTAAATGGTGTAACCATTGCAGTAAGTAATCTACCAATTTCAGGCATTATATCTCACCTCCTTAATAATATTTTAATTTATTTTTGAAAATGTTTTAGATGAACGAATTTTAACTTCATTTAAGATCTGTAAAGCATTCAATGAAGCACCTTTTCTTAAATTATCACATGAAAGCCACAATGAAATACCTCTACTTTCATTAATAGATATATCCTTCCTGATTCTACCAACTAAAACATCGTCTTGATCTGTTGAATCTAAAGGAGTAGGGTAATGGTTTTTAGTTATATTATCTACTACTTCTATACCAGAATAAGTGCTTAAATTTTCAACAACATCATTTATTTCCACTTCTCCAGAAAATTCAATTTGAACAGATTCTGAATGAGAAATTTCAACAGGAACTCTAACACATGTTGTAGATATAGAAATAGATTCATCATGTAAAATCTTTTTTGATTCATTCACCATTTTCATTTCCTCTTTAGTATAACCATTAGTCAAAAAATCATCTACATGTGGTAAAAGATTAAATCCTATGGGGTATGGGTAAATTTGAACTTTATAATCCTGAGAAGATAACATGGCCTTAGTTTGATCAATTAATTCTTTCCTGGCCAAACTACCTGTTCCACTAACTGCCTGATATGTTGAAACATTAACTCTATTAATTTTTTGTATTTGTCTTAATGAATCTATAACCATAACTAAAGGTGTGGTAGTGCAATTAGGAGTTGAAATTATACCATTATGCCATTCTACATCCTCTCCATTAACCTCAGGAACTACTAGTGGTACAGTATCATCCATTCTAAATGTTGAGCCATCATCTATTACCAATACATTTCTTGATTTGGCAATTTCTGCCAACTCTTTACTAACGTCTGAAGTTGCAGAAATTATAATTGCATCCAAAGAATTTAAAATATCATTATAAAAACTTTTTACTGTAAGATAATTATCAAGATATTTAATTTTTTTACCATGGGATTTTGGAGATGCGATCGCTTCAATTTTTTCTATAGGATGATGATACGACTCAAGTATACTCAACGCTACCTGACCAACAGCACCCGTAGCGCCAACAATCCCTATTCTTAAATTACTAATATCCAATACAGATTCCTAAAATATTTAATATTAAACTTTTTTGTATAGTTTAATATTATTTTAGACCAAGTAAATTATCTAATCCAATAGTTAATCTATCACTTGATACTACATGCCTAATTCCTGTCAGAACACCGGGCATAAAACTTTCTCTATTAATTGAATCATGTAGTAATGTAAAAGTTTGACCTTGAGCACCGAAAACTACCTCATGTCGAGCGACTCTACCTGGAATCCTAGCACTATGAATATTAATACCTCCAATGTCACCACCTCTGGTATTTTCTAGCGTTTCTTCCAAGGTATTATTCGAAAGAAAATCTTTTCCTTTTCCTTTCAACATAGATTTCACAATTGAAAGAGCCGTTCCAGAAGGAGCATCTATTTTCATTTCATGATGGGATTCTAATAAGTCAGCATAATCAAAGTATTCAGAAGCAATAGAAGCCAAATGCATCAATAAAATTGCCCCAATAGCAAAATTTGACGCATGCAGGCATCCAACTTTATTTTGTTTAGATATGTCTTCTATAAAAGATATATCTTGATCACTAAGACCAGTTGATCCAGAAACAACTGAAATTCCTCTACTAATACATTTATGAAATGCTATTTTTGATGATTCTCCATTTGTAAAATCAACAACTACATCTGGATTACTTTTTTTTAATAAATCTTCTAAATCAGATTCTATTACTAAATTGTTCTCGCTAATTTTATCTTTATTTGACTTAATATCTACAGCACCAACCAAATCCATATCTTCAGCACCATTTACCGCACTGATTACAGTAGAACCCATTTTTCCTAATGCACCATTAACAACTACAGAAATTCTTTTTGAATCTATCATTTTTTATATCCTAGTACCTTGAGGGTGGAGTAGGCCTAGAATCTCCATTATATCCACCAACAGATCTACGGTTTCTACCGCCTCCTCTAGAATTACGATCAAAATTATCTCTACCTCCTCTACCTCCTCTACCTCCTCTATCTCTACCTCCTCTATTATTTCTGTCGTTTTTTCTTCCTGAATTTCTTCTTTCTTTAACTACATCTAAAGATTCTTCATTGAGTATGGCTCTACGAGATAAATCAATTTTCCCCATATTATCAACTCCAATAACCATGACATCAATTTCATCTCCGATTTTTACTGCAGATTCTACATCAGCAATATGTTCAGTATCTAATTCACTTATATGTACTAATCCATCTTTTCCAGGTAATATCTGAACAAATGCACCAAACTGCATAATTCTAACAACTTTTCCATGATATTCTTCTCCCGGTTCTACATCTTTAGTTAAAGTATTTATTGCATCCTTCGCCCGCTCTGCTGATTCAGCATCATTCGAGCCTATCACCACATTTCCTTCATCATCAATATCTATTGTGACCCCAAATTCTTCAATCATGCCTCTAATGACAGATCCTCCTGAACCTATCACAGCTCCAATTTTATCAACAGGTACTTTTATATTTAGCATCCTAGGAGCATTTTCATTTAATTCAGGTTTAGGTTCAGAAATTAAATCAGTAATATGATCCAGAATTTCCAATCGAGCTACACGAGCTTGCTCCAAAGCCTCTTTCATTATTTCAAAATTAATACCTTTAACCTTAATATCCATTTGTAACGCAGTAATACCATCTTTAGTTCCTGCAACCTTAAAATCCATATCACCACTATGATCTTCTGCACCTTGTATATCGGTTAATACAGCATACTTCCCATCATCACCTGTAATTAAACCCATTGCTATTCCTGCTACAGGAGATTTAATTGGAACTCCTCCATCCATTAATGCCAATGTACCGGCACAAACACTAGCCATAGAAGTTGAACCATTTGAACTCATTGTCTCGGATACTAATCTGATAGTATAAGGAAATTCATCTTGATCAGGTATAACAGGTAATAATGCTCTTTCGGCCAATGCTCCATGACCTATTTCTCTTCTTCCTGTAAATCCAAATCTACCCGTTTCACCTGCTGAATATGGAGGGAAATTATAATGGTGAATAAAAAATTTATTTTCTTGAGGAGAAAACCCATCTAATTTTTGAGCATCTCCAGCTGAAGCTAAAGTTAAAACATCAAGTATTTGTGTTTCTCCTCTAGTAAATAAACCTGAGCCATGTACCATTGGAATATAACCAATTTCAGAATTTAAATTTCTAATCTCATTTAATTTCCTGCCATCTGGACGATGAGAGTCATTCAAAATAGCATTACGTACTTCTTCTTTTTCAATAGAATTTAAAGCACCTTTAATATAAGATGGCTCGAAATCTTCAGATAATTTTTCCAAAACATCTTTTTTAATTTCGGAAATCTGTTCATTTCTTGTTTGCTTAGCGTTTTCATCATAAAGAATATTTTTAATTTTTTCTCCAACAGAATCAATAGTTGCTTGCTGAGCTTTAATTTCATCCTCTGCAGGTTTAGGATGTTCCCATTTTTCTTTTCCTATTTCATTTTTCATTTCAGAAATAAGCTCTGAAATCTGTCCGTTTACTTCTTGGGCAAGATTCAATGCTTCTAACATCACATCTTCTTTGACAAATTTAGCTCCAGCTTCAACCATCATTGTAGATTCACCATTACCTGCTACAGTCAGTTCTAAGTCAGATTTTTCTAGTTCTTGATAAGTAGGATTTACTACCAACTCACCTTCAATTAATCCAATTACACTAGCTCCAATAGGATATTCAAAAGGTATATCTGAAATAGTTAAAGCAGCTGAAGTACCAATAATATCTAAAATTGGATGTGGATTTATAGAATCCGATGCTAAAACTGTAATAATTACTTGTACTTCATTGTAAAAACCTTTAGGAAATAATGGTCTCATCGGTCTATCTACCAGTCTACATGCTAAGATTTCCTCCCCTGAGGGTCTTCCTTCTCTTTTAAAGAATCCTCCCGGCAATTTCCCTGCAGCGTATGCTTTTTGAACTACATCAACAGTTAATGGAAGAAAATCAGCGCCTTCTCTTACATCTTTATTAGCAGTTACTACCGCCAAAACCATTGTATCTCCATATTGAACTGTTACTGCTCCACTAGCTTGGTGTGCAACACGACCATGCTCTATTATCAAAGGCCTACCAGCAAGATTCATTTCATATTTTTTTATCATAATTTTTTATTACCATTTCCTCAATATATTCAGCAAAACAAAGTGCAGTAAATTCAAATAGAAGGGTATGCATTTATGCTGAAATAATAATTTTCTTTATTCTCTTATCTTTAAAGATAAAGTAAATAGTTACTTTCTCAAACCAAGAGATTTAACGATTCCATTGTAAGAATCAACGTCAGATCTGTTTAGATATTTTAATAATCTTCTTCTTTGTCCAACTAACTTCATAAGACCTCTGCGTGTAGAATGATCTAAATGATGAGCTCGCAAATGTTCAGTTAAATCTGAAATGCGACGAGTCAAAAGTGCAACTTGCACTTCAATTGAACCTGTATCTTTGTCATGTTTCCTGTGCTTTTCAATAAACGAAGAAGCTTCAGTTTTATCCATTTATTCCTCTCTTAATAAATTTAATATCATAATAGCCGATCTGCATCACTTATTAATTAAATGGATTTGATATCTGCTAAAATTTTCTCTATACGTTTTATATAACACATAGTATTCTATCATGCCAATTACCCTAAAAACCTTATGTACGCATCATCTTAATTATGCAAATATAGGCTTTTAATGAGACTTACAAGCAAAAAGAGCAAAACTTCTTTCAACTCTGTATTGTTTTTGCTTGACAGTAATTTCATATACTTAATATGATTATGCACGAATGTACGCAGTTTTCAGTGAATTACGTATCCTAAAATAGGTGAAGTTTTATTTCTGGTACTGTAAACTGTAAGACATAGTTTGAATAAAATGACAAGTTAAACAATGGAGGACTGGGCCATATGAGAGGTCTATTTCGAATAAGGTTTAGAACCTTTATATTAATTGCAATGCTAGTTGCGTCGATGACATTAGTGGCGTGTGCTGGAGCGGATGGAACCGCAGGTTCTAACGGTGCTCCAGGTAAAGATGGTGCCGCAGGTGCCGCAGGACCAGCAGGACCAGCAGGTGCTGATGGTAATGATGGTAAAGATGGTTCCAACGGTTCTAATGGTAAGGATGGGTCAGATGGTGATGACGGTGCGGATGGAACAGATGGTAAAGACGGTACTAATGGTAAAGACGGAGCTGATGGTAGTGATGGTAAAGATGGAGCAGATGGAGCAGATGGTAAAGATGGAACTACTGACGTAGGTGGAATTTCTGTAATTGGCGGTCAAGTCGAAGCGCTTGAAACCGTTGATGAAAATGGAGGTTCAACATGGAGCGCAGTGGTTACAGTTATAGGTGGAGGCTTTGACAAGGGTTCTGTAACTATTGACAGTTCCGCCAGTGGAGTTTCCGGATCTGCTACAGCTAATTCTGATGGTGCTTTCAGTAAGACTTTTACTATGGAAGTTACACCTGACGATCTTGATGTACCAATCACAGTAACAGCTTCAGCTGGAAGCAAGTTAGCTTCTACCGGTTTTGTTGTTGTAAACAACGAAGATAACTGGGTTAGAGCTGAGTAGATAAAAATATTATTTACGTAAAATAAAGATATATAAAAGAGGTCCCCTCATGTAGGGGGCTTTTTTTATTGATTTATTATTATTTTTACTTTTTCTAACCTTCTACCTTTAACAGAAGTTACTTTTATAATGATGTCTCCTATAGAAATCTCATCATTTATTTCCGGAATCCTTCCGGAAAATTTCATAACTAATCCTCCTACAGTATCGAAACCATTTGCCTCGATCGAAGTACCTAGAGTTTGATTTAAAGAATCGATTGACACACCTGCATCGGCTAGAACTTCGAAGTCATTAATTTTTTCAATTTCAGGAATAAATTTATCAAATTCATCAGTTAGTTCCCCTACAATCTCTTCGATAAGATCGGTTACAGTTATTAAACCTGAAATTCCTCCATATTCATCAACTACCATTGCTACTGAGGTACTTTGCTCTTGTATCTCACGTAAAAATTTTTCAAGACTCTGAGATTCCGGAACGTGTAAAGATTTCCTAACTAAATTTCTAACAGTTGATTGTGGAGATACATTTTCATCTAATGCTGACAAAATATCCCTTGCATATGCAATTCCTACAATATCATCAATTGAATCTCCAAAGACTGGAATTTTACTATGACCTCCCTCCGCCTTCATTAGGTCTGCAACTTGAGCAATTGTAGATTCTGCAGATATAGATAGAATATCTACTCTGGGAACCATTATTTCTCTAACCTTAACACTATCCATTCTTAATACACCTCTAATCATTCTCAACTCTTCAGATTCTTCAGGTATCACTGCCTCTTCAAGATAATCTAAACTCTCTTGTAAAGTTGCATTCATATCATCTTCAACATTAGACTGATCACCTTTTTTACTAAAAGTTATTAAATAATTAATAAAACCCTTGATCAAAGGTAAACTAACAGTTTTTTCCAAAATTATCTTATACCAAACTGAAAGTCTTCTACCCATAGAACGATCAGAACCAATAAGCAAAAAAGATATAACATGAATAAAAGATATGAGTAATCCTGATATAAGTATATTTAGGAGAATAAAATCAAATGATTCAGAGATGATATTTACATTATCATTAAAACCAAAATAATCAAAAATATCGACATTTATTAAATAAACATTTGAAGAGATAATTACAAGAAGAAGTAATTGTAAAAATTTTGATAAAAATGATGCTTCATAGCTCATTTTTTTATCTTGTGATTCATCAATTTGCTCTTGTTCCTTTAAAGGTTTCAATGAATTTCTAGTAATAAAAGAATGTATAGTTATCAGAGTAAAAAAATATAGAATAGAGAAAATGGATAGAGTAAATAAATATGTAATTTCAGTAAACATATTATGATTCATTTAATTTTATGGGTTTAGCAGGAATACCAACAACAGTTTGATTTTTATCAACATCGGAATTTACGACAGAACCAGCTCCAGTTCTTGAATTTGATGAAATATTAATAGGAGCGATCAACATTGTTCCTGCTCCAATAAAAACATCGTCTCCAATAAAAGTAGAATTTTTTTGTATTCCATCATAGTTACATGTAACAGTACCAGCACCTATATTCACATTCTTTCCTAATATAGAATCTCCTATATAACTAAAATGTGAAATTTTACTTGCATCTCCAATAATTGATTTTTTAATTTCTGCTCCATTACCAATTAGACAATTGTCTGAAACTTTACATTCATTTCGTATCCTAGAATTTGGTCCTATTTGGCAATTTTTACCTATAATTGAATCTGTTACAAACGAGCTGATAATTGTAGAACCCTCATCAATTTTAGAATTTTCTATAATAGTATTAGGACCCAAAGTAACCGATTTTTTTATGGAACTATCCCCTCTAATATATGTATTAGGATAAATAATTGTATCAGGCAAAATTTTCACTTTTTTATCAATATATGTAGTGTTGGAGTCTAGGATGTTCACTCCATTAAGCATGTGCTGTTTATTAATTGAATTCCTTAATAATTTTTCGGCTTTTTCTAATTCTAATTTAGAATTAATACCTATAATTTCTTCGTGGTCTTCGACCATAGTATAAACAGTTTCTCCAGTAATATCCGATACGTTAAATATATCCGTTAACAACATTTCTCCATTAGCAGATAAATCAATCTCAGATAGTTTATTTTTAACCCAATCATTTTTGAAACAATACCAAGAGGAATTAATTATATCAATCTTATTCTGAGATTCATTGAGGTCATTATGTTCAACAATCGAAATAATTTCTTTTTTAGATTCATCATATATCACACGACCATAGCCACTTGGATCTTTAGCTTTACCAATCAAAACATTAGAAGATACACTATTTTTTTTCATAGTATCTAGCATTGTTTTAACTGTTTTAAAGTTCACTAAGGGGACATCACAAGGAGCTACAATAATAATAGAATTCGACTCTATATAATTAACTGCAGTTTTTAATGCATCTCCAGTACCTCTCGGTGCCTTTTGAATAATAAATTTAATATCTTTATCATAATCCGAAAGATAATCCATTGAAGAAATTTCAGGAGAAACTACAACATAAATTTTTTTTAGCCCCGAAAGTTTCATAGTATGGATAACATAATTAAGTAAATATTCTCCTGCTAGTAACTGAAAAGGTTTAGGAACATATGAATTCAAACGGGAACCTTTACCTGCAGCTAAGATTATTCCTATTTTGTCCAAAATTTAATTTTTTCTCCGAAATTATATTCTCTACTTATTATGATAAAACCAAAATATCAAGAGACTTTTAGAATTATATGATTTAATTGTAATCTGATAATTATTTTCGTAATTATTTAAAAGATAATAATTCAAAGATATTGGAGAGGTGCCAGAGTGGCTTAATGGGCACGCCTGGAAAGCGTGTGTGGGTTTTAAAGCTCACCGCAGGTTCAAATCCTGTCCTCTCCGCCAAAAAAACAATAAAAAAAGACCCCCATAGGGGGGCTTTATTTATTTATATTTTAATACTTGAAATATTTAACAATTCTTTTATAAAATCTTTATCGGCTAAAAATTAAATTAGGAAAAAATATTAGGAAAAATAATTAAAAATGGTGACAGCTGAATCAAAAAAAATAAATCTAGTAATAGTTGAATCCCCTGCTAAAACTAAAACTATAGAAAAGTATTTAGGTAAAAATTACAAAGTAGTTGCATCAGTAGGACATATTAGAGATCTTGCTAATGATGGTAAGGGAGGTTTAGGGATAGATATAGATAATAATTTCAACCCTAGTTACCTAATCGATCTAGACAAAAAGAAAGTAGTTAAGGAAATTAAAGATTTAGCAAAAAAAGCAAATAAAATATTTTTAGCAACAGACCCAGATAGAGAAGGTGAAGCTATAGCTTGGCATGTAGTTGAAGCAGCAGAATTATCAAATAAAGCCATTTATAGAATTA
>CAZBHC010000032.1:0-34095 GCA_964491775.1 uncultured Dehalococcoidales bacterium
AGCAACTACCCCACTATTCATAACTCCATTATTTTTAATTACTACATCTTCTGCATGATTTATAATAGGTAATCCGGTCTCTATGGAATATAAAAGAGCCTGTCGCATAATATTCGAATCCATTAATGTATCACCATCATCAGAAAAACCTACTACTCCAGCTTCCTGTAATTGATACATAGGAGACAAAATTTTACCTAATCTATCTTTAGTTATAGAACCGAAAGGTAAAGCTCTAATTACTGAATTTTTCGATTTATTAAAAAAATCTCTCACAACTGGTGCTGAATCAGGTACTGGATTTGTGTTAGGCATGGCACAAATTGTTGTAAAGCCACCTTTAGCTGCGGCTAAAGATCCAGAATAAATATCTTCTTTCCATTCATACCCAGGATCTCTCAAATGGGTATGTAAATCAATTAATCCAGGCATAACAACCATACCGCTAACATCAATTATCTTGAAATCATTATTTATATTAATGTCATCTTTGAAAATATTATTAATTTCAGTAATTTTCCCGTCAATAATTACAATGTCAGAAATCTGATTGATTTTTTGAAAGGGGTCACAAACAAATCCGCCTTTCAAAATTAATTTTTTATACTTGTTATCCAAACTATCCTCCAAATACTATTTTTGAGAAATACAATATTCTAATACTGCCATTCTTACTGCCACCCCATTTTCTACTTGTTTATCTATTAGTGAATTTTTATCGTTCAACAACTCTGATGCAATCTCTATACCTTCATTAACAGGTCCTGGATGCATAATAAAAGTATTAGGAGATAAAGTGTCATATCTATATTTAGTCAACCCCCATAATTTTGAATATTCTTCCAAATCAGGTAAAGAACCTTGATCTTGCCTTTCCTTTTGTACTCGTAGAAGCATAATTAAATCGGTATCAGCTAAATTCGATTCCATTTTTTTATAGTGACTAACAATTTTGAAATCTTTTTTATTAATACCTACCCATGAATCTGGAAGTAATGTAGTAGGAGCAGCTACAGTAATTTTTGCTCCTAATCTAATAAGTAAATTAATATTAGATCTAGCTACCCTAGAATGTTTTATATCTCCAATAATTAAGATTTTCTTATCTTTTATGTCACCTATTTCAGTATTAATAGTAAAAAGATCTAGAAGAGATTGTGTGGGATGTGCATGCATTCCATCTCCAGCATTAATAACTGGAACATTTACATTTCTAGCAATAAAATAAGGTACTCCTGAGTGATTATGCCTAACTATAAGACTATCCATTCCAATTGACTGTATAGTCTTAACTGTATTTAAAATTGATTCTCCTTTTGAAATACTACTAGAAGGAACATTAACATTTATTACATCCGCTCCAAGAATTTTTCCAGCTTGTTCAAAAGAAACTCTAGTTCTAGTACTGTTTTCAAAAAATATACTTACAATAGTTTTACCTTTCAGTGAAAGAGTCTTATTTTTTGAAAGTAAAATACTTTTAGCTTTTTTAGATGAATTGATAATAGTATGGACGGATTTCAAGGAAAGAGAATCAACATCAAGTAAATGATTAATTTTTCTTCCATCTTTAGCATCTATTAAATTCATTATTTTGACAATTCCCCTTCCGGTAACAATAAATCAACTCTATCAATCCCATCAACTTCAATAAATTTAACACTAATCTTTTCTTCTGCGGCAGTAGGTATATTTTTCCCAACATAATCTGGTTTAATGGGTATTTCTCGGTGACCTCTATCAACTAATACTGCTATCTTAATTTTTTTTGCTCTTCCATATTCAGATAAAGCCTGTATAGACGCCCTAACAGTCCTTCCTGTATATAAAACATCATCTATAAGAATGACTGTTTTATTATTTATATCATTGTTAAGGATAGTTGTATTAACAGAATTAGAATCTAAAATTTTCGAATCGTCTCTAAAAGGTATGGGATTCAATTTATTTACTATAAATTCATGTCCAGAATTTAAACGAATATTATCACTTATACGTTGAGCTAAATTAACACCTCTAGTATGAATACCAACTAAAACTGAATGATCCAATTGATTACTTTCAATTATTTCAAAAGATATTCTTTTTATTGAACGAGATATATTATTTTGATCCATTAAAATTTTATTCAAAATATTATGACTCTAATAATTACTCTTAAATAAAAAACCCCGCACATAAGCGAGGATATTTGAAAGAAATTGCATTTTTATTTACCTTGTTACCTCTCTGGATAAAACTTAAAGGTTATTAAATTTTTCATTTACAATTCTACAAGTTATTTTTAAAAAAAGTCAATTATTAAACCTTTTTAAATTTAAAAAAGAAGTATCAACGGAATTTTTTTTTGATAAAATCATTTCTGCAGCAATACACCCCATAGCTGGACCAAATAAAATCCCATTTCTTCCACCACCAGTTGACAATACTAAACCAGAAATTTCATTTGGAAAATTTTCAATAATTGGACGTAAATCACTAGTAATTGGCCTAAGACATGCTGTTTGTTTTATTATCTTTAATTTTTTGATATAAGGAAAAATTTCTATACAAGAAGAAAGTATACTTTGAGCACCTTTCTTATCTATATTCTGATCAAAACCAATATCTTCTTCAGTGGTACCTGCCCATAAATATCCATCATATTTTGTTGAAATATAGTTAGCTCCCCACCAAAAATTTATACTAATATCAGGATGATTTTCGTTATCAAATCTAAGTATCTGGCCCTTTAGTGGTTTTAAGGGTATATCTATACCTAATGATTCAGTTAAAAATTTACTCCAAGGGCCTGCAGCTAAAATCACATTTTGAGAATTGATTTTTTTTTCAGAACCTTTTAAAACTATCGATCTTACTGAATTATTTTTAACATCAATTGATATAACTTCATCCTTAATTAATTTTGCTCCATATTTTTTTGCTGCGTACCAGAGTGAAGAGCATAAATTAGAAGCGTCAACATCATAAGAATTATTTATATATAATCCTCCTAAAACTTTATCGGAAATTCTCGCGTCAATATGACTTATTTCGCCATGATTAAGTATTACGGGATTTTGACCACTAGGAAAATACATTCCTGAAGAAAATTCAATTATATTTTTTAACTCATCCTCACTGGTAGCGAGAATAAGAGAATTTTTTTTGCGAAATCCATAATTTATATTTTTTGATGAAAGGTCAGAAAATAATTTTTTATGTACCTGAATAGAAAAATCTGTAAATAAATTTAAATTATCTTTATCTGAAACCATTGGTGGTAATAAACCACCAAAAGAAAATCCTGAAGCCTTTGACGCTATATCATCTTTCTCTATTAGAATAACATCATGCCCTGCTTTAGATAAATAATATGCTGCTGCACATCCTACAATTCCTCCACCAACAATAGAAATATTCATAAATTTTTCACTTAGATCCAACTAAAAATATATAATTTCCAGTAATTTCATTTTAAAATTGTCTGTAGTAACATTCAAGTTACTACATATGATTATTTATTGAGTTACCCTATAGTAGTTGATTTTTTTTAGGAGAAATATTTAAAATGACTACACCTCAATCACCTATAATTAAAGGTAAATTTTCAACATGTAAAATTACTCGTAGAGAAGATCTTACTGAAGATTTACTCAAAATTTGGCTTGAAACTTCTGATCCTTTTAATTTTAAACCTGGTCAATATTGCACTATTGGTAAAAATGGCATTGAAAGACCATATTCAATAGTATCTTCACCTGATGAAAAAGAAATCGAACTATTTATTGAAGTAGTTCCCCCTCCAGATGGAAATCTCACTCCAATAATACAAGAATTAGATATAGGTGAAGAACTTACTATTCGCCCAAGGGCAAAGGGACTGTTTGTTTTTCAACCAAATTATAAAAATCATGTAATGGTTGGTACTGTTACTGGTACAGTTCCATATGTCTCAATGCTTAGAAAATATCTTAATGATAATCAATGGCAGAATGATAATGAAATAAAAAGAGAAAATTACAATTTTTATGTATTGGAGGGTGCAAGCTATGTTGATGAGTTCGGATACGATAAAGAATTAAAATATCTATCAGAAAAATATAATAATATTGATTTTTATCCTTCAATAAGTAGACCAGATGAGAAAAGAAATTCAGGATGGAATGGTGCAAAAGGAAGAATAAATACTTTAGTTGAAGAGTATGTACAACAAAAAAAATTAAATCCTAAAGAAACTTGTGTATATGCTTGTGGACATCCCCAAATGATTGAAGATGTAAATCAAAGATTTTCTAACACTGAATTCTATTTCATTGAGGAAAGATTTTGGAAAGAAGATGATTAACAATTATTGGAGTAAATATTATGAATAAAAAAATTGGTTTTGTTGGTTTAGGTATTATGGGTAAGCCAATGGCGATTAATATTAAAAATGCTGGTTATGAGTTATCTGTTTTTGATCGACACAAAGAAAACATAGAAGATTTAACTAAAATAGGAGCAATAGCAAGATCATCTCCAGCGGATACTTCTAGAAACAGTGACATCACAATAACAATGGTTCAAGATAGTCCACAATCTTTAGAGGTTATTACAGGTAATAATGGGATAATAGAAGGAGCATCAGTGAACGATCTAGTAATAGATATGTCATCAATAGAGCCAGAAATATCAAAATCAATTGCAAAAAAATTACTCGATAAAAAAATAAATTTTATTGACGCCCCTGTATCAGGAGGAGAACCATTTGCAATATCTGGAGATCTAGCAATTATGGCAGGAGGAAACACCAAAGATTTTGATAATGCCAAACCAATTTTTGATATTGTGGGAAAATCATCCGTATTATGTGGGGATCATGGTGCAGGTAATGTAACTAAACTAGCAAATCAAATTATAGTAGCAGCAAATATACATGCTTTATCTGAAGCTTTAGTTCTTGCAACAAAAGCTGGAGTAAATCCAGAAATAATATTTGAAGCTATTAAAGGTGGATTAGCTGGATCTAACGTTATGAATGCTAAAGCACCAATGATGTTTAATAGAAATTTTGATCCTGGATTTAGAATCGAACTGCATTATAAGGATATTAATAACGCGATGTCGACTGCAAAATCTTTAGGTGTCCCACTACAAGTTACAGCAAACCTACAACAAATTTTATCTTCATTGATGCAATCTGGAAAAGGGAAAAACGATCATTCAGCAATACTTCATTATGTAGAATCATTAAGCGGTGTTGAAGTTAAGAAATAATTAATTATTCCTTAACTTTCATTATAATCATCAGATATTTCTTTTAGGAAATTTTCTACCTCAGGAGAAAGAGTATAACTTTGCTCAGTAGATGTTTTTTTATCATCATAATCAACTTCAAATTTCTCAATTAGCTGTTTTAAAGAATCATTTCCTATTAGAGCTGGATTAATTTGAGAATATTGTTCTATACCAAGTTCACGTTCTGGTAAATCCAAATCTAAATTATATATTTTAGATAATATACTCAGTATTCTAGTCGCTCCAGAATAATCATTATCTAATTTTAAATATAGAGGAAGATGTACTATGAGGGACATTGTACTAATGCCTAATTCATTATTTATTCTTTCAGAAATCTGAGATGTTATAGAAGTAGGTCCTGTGTAAGTAGATTTAGAAAAATTAACCTTTTCTATTTCAGGATATGTTTCGCCTTTAACTGATCCTGTTACTAATAATGATCTTGTGTGCGGTACAGAATCATACATTGAACCTATCATAAGATATTTCTGAACATTTAAAAAATTCAGCAATGAAATAACTGCATCATTAAACCGTTCAGAAAAAATATGTGGTTCTAACATTTCTAATAGTATTAAATTTTTTTTTATATGATCAATTTTTATTAGACTAACTTTCGTGTTTGGTATTACCACCGTCCTATTATCAGAATTAATTTCGATTTTTGGTCTGTAGCGAGTATAATCGTAAAATTCACTAGGTCGAATTAACTCACCAATTTTTTTTGATCCAAAGTTTTTTGATAATCTATCTAAGACTAATTTTGAAACATTCCCTACATTTATCCATGGATGTAGAGTGGCAATACAATAAGTATCATCGGGAAAAAGTTGTATATCTTCTATTTTAAAATCTTTTAATGCCATAATATTATAATTTCATAGTTTCTAAAAATATATATTACCAAATGTAATAATTATTACAGAACATTTTAATCTGAAAATACAATGCCAAAAAGGAATAAACATATCAATTTTGTATTCTTACCTCCACAGTCGGAGATAATTGAAAGTTGGCAATTAAAATTACAAGATACATTTGATAATTGGAATATTAAAGTACCTAAAACTAGAGAAGAAGCCCTGGTAGAAATTATTGATGCTGATGCTATATTTGGAACTCTAGATCCAGAAATGTTATCTCAAGCAAAAAATCTTAAGTGGATCCAAGCACCTGCAGCAGCTCCACCAGCAGGTTATTATTTTGATGAATTAATTAAACACCCTGCAAAAGTAACTAACTTTCGAGGAATTTACAATGATCACATTTCTGTACATATTCTTGCCCTTATATTGGCGCTAACAAAACATTTAAATCTCTATATTTCTAAACAATTTTCTAAAAAATGGGAACCTCTTGAAACTCCAAAATATCACTCAACTTTCCTTCCAGAATCAACCGTCCTAATCATAGGTGTGGGAGGAATAGGTAAAGAAACTGCTAGATTATGTAAGTCAATAGGAATGAAGGTTATAGGTATAGATTCTACAGACAAAGGAAGTTTTGATTATATAGATATTCTTTCTACTCCTGAAAAATTAGATTCTTACCTACCAGAATCTGATTTTGTAGTTCTTACTATTCCTCACACACCAAAAACAGAAGGTTTATTTAATTTAGATAAGTTCAAAATTATGAAAAAAACAAGTAATTTCATAAATATAGGTAGAGGCATGACTACTAAACTTGATGATTTAAACACTGCCCTAAGAAAGAATTATATAGCTGGTGCAGCTCTTGATGTATATGAAACAGAACCATTACCAATCAATCATCCATTATGGGATGCTCCAAATATTATATTGACGCCTCATATAGCTGCATATGGAGATTTAAATATTGATGATAGGAGATTTGAAATAATTATTGAAAATTTTTATCGGTTCCAAAAAAATAACGAATTACTAAATATAGTAAACAAATCTTTATGGTTCTAATAAATAATCTTGGTGAAAAAAAAATGAAAAAACATATGACTGTTACAGCATTCATAGTCAAAAAAAATTCTATCTTATTACATTGGCACGAAAAAGTTAAGGAATGGTTACCTCCTGGCGGACATATAGAAAAAAATGAAGATCCAATTGAAGCATTGAACAGAGAGATTTTAGAAGAAACTGGTTTAGAAGTTATAATTATTCCTACAAATGAAATTTTAAACATCAGTAACCTAGAACAAATCATACCACCTTTTACGATAATGATTGAAGATATTGATGATCCTAAAGATGGAAAACATAAGCATATAGATCTAATTTATTTTACAAAAATAACAAATCCAATTAATAATATAAATGTAAATACAAAACAAAAATGGTTTTGGGTTTCAAAAGAACAATTACTAAAAAAATCTAAAATTTTTAACATACAAGGAAAAAAATCTATGCCTCCTGAGGATGTAATTAAACTTGGAATAAAAGCTATAGATTTTATAAAAAAGGAAAAATAATTCTATCTAAATTTGCCTCTCGCATCAATTGGAATAATTGTTTCTAATTTTCCATCACGTACACCAAAATAAAAATCATGTAAATTAATAGTAGTATCTCCATGTTGAGGTAGTAATCTAACCTTATCACCTATTTCTAAATTTTCCTCTGTAGAAATAATTGTGTGCTCTTCTGAATGTTTAACTATTTCTGTATCATTTGAGGTGATGACTTTAGCAATTCCTCTATCGACACTAATAGACTTCAATCCACAATCCACTACTATTTGATTTTGTATGTTCTTAGAAATTACTGAGGTTAATAAAAAAAGTGCCGAGTCAAAATCATCCATAACTTTCATATAATCACCATCCATAAAAATATAAGAGCCACATTGTAATTCTGTTACCTCTTTTACAGAACCTGAAAAAGTGTATGTTCCAGTACCTGCAGCTGAAACAATTTCACATTTCAATCCTCCAGACTCAATGATTCCCACAGAATCTTGTAAACATTTCATGCTCTCTCTAGCTTTTTTACTTCTTATTTCATAATCTCTCTCTCCAACTATGTGACCTTCATAACCCATAATCCCTTTGAAATCTAAACCTGGTAGAGTGTCGACTAGTTTCGCAAACTCCAATGATTTATCAGGTTCAATTCCACATCTATTTTGTCCAACATTTATTTCTAATAAAACTCCCAATTTTAAACTATTCGATGATGATGCCATTGATAATTCCCTTATATTTTTCTCGGAATCACAAGCTACAATAACATTTGACATTTTTGCTATAGAAATCAATCGATTAATTTTTGTCTGTCCTATAATTTGATTAGCTATAAGTATATTGTCAACTCCAGATCTAGACATTATTTCAGCTTCACCAATCTTTGCACAACAAATACCAATTGCACCTGAAGTAATCTGTTTTTTTGCCCAATAAGTACTCTTATGAGTTTTTGAATGAGGTCTTAAATTTACACCCATTTTATTTGCAGCACTTTGCATCTTAAATAAATTATTTTCTACAAGATCTAAATCAATAACTAATGCAGGTGTATCTAGATCATTTATTTTAGTACCTAATTCAGGTAAATATTCGAAACTCATAAATTTCCTAAAAATTAAATCATAATCTGTAATATAATTTTGAAAAACCATTAAATAATGACATAAAAAAAATGTTAACATCAGTTAAGTATTAATTCATAAATATTTTATTATATTAATATAATTTTTTATTTAAAAGGAACATTAATTTTATTATGAAAGCAAAAAAAAGAGCTGAAGGAAAATGGCGTAGTTGGGAAACAACAGAAGGAGTTATCAGAGCTCCGCATCGTTCTATGATGAGAGCAATGGGATTAACTGATAAAGATATTGAATCTCCATTTGTTGGAGTAGCATCTACTCACAATGAGGTTACTCCTTGTAACGCAGGAATAGCACCAATAGTTAATGAAGTTAAAAAGGGAATATTTGCAGCTAATGGTACTCCTTTTGAATTTGGGACTATAACTGTTTCGGATGCCATTTCAATGGGTACAGAAGGAATGAAAGGTTCTTTAGTATCTAGAGAAATAATTGCTGATTCTATAGAAACAGTATGCTTTGCAGAAAGATATGATGGACTTATTGCAGTAGCAGGATGTGATAAATCACTACCCGGAGCCATGATGGCAATAGCAAGATTAAATATTCCTTCAATTTTTATATATGGTGGTTCTATAATGCCGGGTAATTGGAGAGGTGAAGATATTCAAATACAGACAGTATTTGAGGCAATAGGCAAACATCAAATGAAAGAAATTGATGATGAAGAATTAAGAAATATAGAAATAAGAGCATGCCCGGGTCCAGGTTCATGTGGAGGAATGTTTACTGCAAATACTATGTCATCGATCGGAGAAGCATTAGGTTTATCTATCCCAGGATCAGCATCAGAGCCAAATGTTGATCAGAGAAAATTAGCATCTTCAAGAGAGGCTGGACATTACATATTAGATCTATTAAAGAAAAATATAAGACCAAGTGATATTCTCACTCGTAAGGCTTTTGAAAATGCAGTAACACTAGTCGTAGCTATGGGAGGATCTACGAATACTGCTCTCCATTTACCTGCTATTGCTTATGAATCAGGTATAGATTTATCTTTAAAAGATATTCACGATATTTCTATGAAAACACCTCTTTTAGCAGATATGAAACCTGGAGGTAAACATATCATGCTGGATCTCGATAAAATCGGTGGAGTTCCAGTCGTTATGAAAAGATTATTAAATGCAGGTTTATTACATGGAGATTGCATTACTGTCACCGGAAAAACAATTGAAGAAAATCTAAAAGATATTGAAGACCCTGGAGATAATAAAGTAGTATATCCTGTCAAAAAACCACTCTCAGAAACAGGAGGATTAGTAACTTTATTCGGAAATTTGGCTCCGGAAGGTTGTGTATTAAAAGTAGCAGGTCATCAGTTTGGTTCAAAATTCTCTGGCCCAGCAAAAGTTTTCGAACAAGAAGAAGGTGTAATGGAATCATTACAGAAAAGAGAAATCAACGAAGGTGATGTGATTATTATAAGATATGAAGGCCCTAAAGGAGGGCCTGGTATGAGAGAAATGTTATCAGTTACCGCAACCCTAGTAGGGCAAGGACTTGGAGAAAAGGTGTTCCTCATTACCGATGGAAGATTTTCAGGTGCAAGTCATGGATCTATGATAGGTCATGTTGGGCCTGAGGCTGCAGTAGGAGGTCCTATAGCTATAGTAGAAAATAATGATATTGTAGAAATTAATTTAGAAAAATTTGAATTAAATGTTATAGATTTCAATAATTGGAAAAGTACTAATAAATCGATTGAAGATGAAATAGAACACAGAAAAACATTTTGGGTACCTAAAGATCCATTATATAAATCTGGGACTCTAGGGAAATATATAAAATTGGTTCAACCAGCTTCTAAAGGAGCAGTTACTGGTTAAAATCATACTATTCAGAATTACATAAATCATATGCTAGGGCAAGCATTGTTTTTGTACCACTCACTAATGAAGATATTCCAATTGATTCATCAGTACCATGAACATTAGCTAAAATAGGATCGTCATCAGGATGAGCTCCGGAAAATCCATAAGTAATAGTTCCATTTTCTCTGGTAAATCTAGAATCAGTGAATCCATTACTCGTTGAAGGAATTAATTTTATTTCATCAACCCCAATAGATTTTGCGTGTGCTTTACTTATAGAATCTTTTAGCTTAGTATCAAAAGAAGAATAATTAGGTATAGACATATAATCAATTTCATAATCTATTTCTTCAATTTTATCGAACAATTTATCTAATTCTTCTATTACGTATTTTTCATCTTGGAAGGGCAATGTTCGTATATCACAAATTAATTTTATTTTCTCCGGAACACTATTTGATTTAATTCCTCCTTCTATAATAGTTGGTGTTATTGTCATTCTTGATAAAGCTTTTGAAAGATGACTAACTCTTGGAAGTTTTTTCTCAAGAATTTTAATTATTTGATCTATATTTTTTGTTGATATTTTTTCTTCTACACCAAAATAATCCATATATTGGAAAAACGGCAAAGAAGTATCAAGTTTGGGTTGGTAATTTTTTATTAAATCTAATACTTGAGATAATTTATAACTTGAGTTTACTCCAAGCCAAGGTAATGAGGCATGAGCACTTTCGCCTTTAATAGTAATCTCTACCTCTAATCTACCTTTTTCTCCAGTACCCAATAAATAATAAATTTTTTCACCAATTTCTACAGGTATACCTCCACCCTCATTAACAGCATATTCAGCTTTTAATAATTCTGGATAATTTTCTAATAACCAACCAAAACCCCATCTTCCACCATGTTCTTCATCTGCACCACTTATAAGTCTCAATCCTTTATCTAATTTTACGCCTTCTCTATTCATCAATATCATAGACATTAATTGACTAGTAAGAAGAGATTTACAATCATTAGAACCTCTACCATATATCCTCCCTGAAGAAATCTCGCCTCCGAATGGATCATATTTCCACTTAGATTCATTTTCTACAGGAACTACATCTGTATGAGACATCAATAATAATTTACATTCATTAGATATTGCATTTGGATAATCTACAATTAAGTTATCTCTACCCGGATCTCTGTGTAATAATTTTGACGTTATACCCTCTTTATTGAGTATATCTGATATAAAATCACAAACTTCAGATTCGTTACCGGTAGGCATTACACCCGTGTTAATTGAAGGAATACGAACTAGTTCCTGCTCAAGCTCTACAATTTCTTCTACAGAATCATCAACAATATTTAAAAGTTTTTGTAATTTGTCCATAAATTTTCATTGAAATATTAAATAAAAAAAGTATTTTGTTTATATCTTACTGAAAATTTATGAATATAAGAAAAGTTTTATTGTAGAAATATTTTATATTTTATTGTTAAGATTTCTTCGTAAGAATAAAATATATTGAGAAAATGACTCTATACAAAAAAAATATCCTATTTATATCTATAATCTTTTCGTTAATTTTTATTTCATGTTCTGGAGATAATATTAATGAACAAGAAATTATCTATTCAGCTAATAAGAACAGTAATACTGATATATATAAAATACACTTAAAAGATTTTGAAGTTACAAGATTAACCAATAATAAAGGAATAGATACACAACCAAGGTGGTCGAAAGACAAATCTGAAATTGCATTTTTATCTGAAAGAAATGGTATGTGGTCTTTGTATATTATGAATGAAGATGGTGAATCAGAAAAATCCCTGATTTCTGAACTAGGAAATGTAGAAAATTTTAAGTGGTGTCCAAAATCTAAGAAAATTGCTGCTCAAATTGACGATGGTAACTACACTTGGATATCGGTGATAGATTTGGAAAATGATGAAATAAGTCATTTAACTAGAAAAGAAGAAAATGCTACTTTAGGTGGATGGTCCCCAGATGGAGAATGGTTACTATTTAGCATTATTGAAAATAATAATCCTGGAATAAGAAAAAAGAATCCAGATGGAGTAGATGAAGTTTTAGTTACCTCGGGCAAAGACACCAATGCAATATGGTCTCCAGATGGTAAATGGATAGCATTCAATAGAATGACCGAAGACGGTTCTAACGATCTCTATCTTCATGATATTAATAATGAAAGATCTCAAAATGTCGCTCCAGATGACTTTAATGAAGATTTTATTTCTTGGTCAAGAGAAAGTAAATTATTATTTATAAGTGACAAGGATGGTAACTCTGAAATATATACTTTTGACCCAAATAATAATAAAGAGAATCGTTTAACTAATAATAGAGTAGAAGACCATTCGCCAGTATGGAGTGATAATGGTTCTAATATTCTATTCAGATCTATGAACGATGGAGATTTCGATTTATATTATATGGAAAATAATGGAGAAAACCAAAAGAGAATAACAAATACCTCTTACGAAATAATAGACGCAGATTGGTGATAAATTAAATCCCGAGTTTTTTCAACCATCCAGTTTTTTCTTCATTTTTATCAATATCATTTCTTAGTTTAGGGGGAGATATTTTTTTGTAATCACCCCTTCCATTGGAAGAACCTCCAACTTTTCTTCTTGCAGGTGTAGTTCTAAGATTTGATTCCTCATTAGAAGATAAAGAATTTAATTTCCTTGGCTCTCTTTTAGTGTATTTTTTATTTTCCAAGCTTTTATTAGCAGTACGCCTATTATTTGTAGAATTTTTTCTAGTTTTTGATTTGTCTTCACCATTTGGTGAAGCAGCTTCATCCGAAATTTCTGCTTTAGGAATAATATTTGATATTTTTGGCATCCACAAGCCAGTAAAATAGGATTTAGTTAATCTAATATGTACATCTGAAATTTTTGAAGATTCGCCAGAAATATTACTTTCAAAAGCAGCAACTTCAACATGTTTCCCAACATCTTTAACTGCTTGTAATGCTGGATAAAAATCAGCATCTCCACTCACGACTATAGCTGTATCAAAATGATTTTTATAAGCATGCACTACTAAGTCTGTAGCAAGCATAACGTCTACACCTTTTTCAACAACAGCCTCACCTCTTTGTTTTGAAATACCTAACTTAACCTCTAGATAAGGCGTATCAAACATAGAATCTAAAAATTTCTTTTGTTCTCCATTTACATCTTCCTGTTTAATGTTGTAATAATACGTACGTCGTAAATCTCTTCCATTAGCAAGTTTTTTAGCTAATTTATCAAAATGAACATTGTGTCTTGAACAATTTTGTCCAAGAACATGATATAAATTTGATCCATCAACAAACACCATAACTCTCTCTGAGTTTCTATCAGAAGATTTCACCATTGATTTTGAAGGCATATTAACTCCATGTATACTAACAACATCACAGGTATTCTACAACTAAAACTATTAAAACGAAGCTAATAAATGTTGTTAAGTAAAAATAGTCTTTAAAATAAATATGCTCCGTAATTAACATACCTGACATTTAATTATAGTAGATTTTAAAAAAATATTTATATATATTTTTTATACGTATTTAAAATAGATTTTGATTCGAATCATATATATTAACAATACAAAATTCACTTTCTAAGAAATTAAAATCCTAAGGAAACAAAATTTTTAATGATTACTGTAGACACTCATCAACACTTTTGGGAAATAAATAGGTTCGATTATGACTGGATGCCAAAAAATTCTCCTCTAAAAGAAGATAAAATCCCTACTACACTTAAAAAACTTACAGCAAATTCAAATGTAAATTATACCGTAACCGTTCAGGCACACCAATCAATAAAAGAAACAAAATGGTTATTAGAACTCGCTAACAAAAACGAATTTATTTCAGGTATTGTTGGTTGGGTAGATCTGACAGATCCCAAAATAGGAAAAGTATTAGATGATTTACAAAAAGATCCATACTTTAAGGGCGTTAGACATCTTTGGCATGATGAAAAAGATGAAAAATGGATACTAAATTCTGGTGTTATAAATGGATTAAAAGAACTATCTAAAAGGAATTTGACTTTTGATTTTTTAGCTAGACCAAATCATATAAAATACATACCTCAAGTTTTTGATCTAGTTCCTAATCTAAAAGGAGTGATAGATCATATAGCAAAACCTGAAATAGCTAATAAACAGATAGAACCATGGTTATCTGACCTTAGAAAAGTAGCTAATGTAGAATCTATTTATATCAAATTATCTGGTATGGTAACAGAAGCCGATCTAAAAAAATGGACTATAGATGATCTTAGACCTTATGCTCATCACGTTTTTTCGATGTTTGGATATGACAGAATAATGATAGGTAGTGATTGGCCTGTATGTACCTTAGCAGCAGAATATGAAAAAGTTATTGAGACTACTAGAAGTTTAATAGGAAATTTAGATCAAAATTCTCAAAAGAAAATTCTTAGTGAAACAGCAAAAGAATTCTACGATTTAAAAATATAAAATTACCTTTTAGGTTTTCCTGAACTCCATTTCCAATTATCTGGTGGCCAAATATTTTTACCTACTCTGCCACCTCCGTCACGTGAAGTATCATACCAATCCTTTACGGTTTCAGCCCATTCTTTTATATGTGGAGTGCCTTTGTGATAATCAAATGCTGCAGGATTTACATAAACCTCATATAGATATAATTCAGTTGGATCTTCAATATTTTGATATACATCAAATCGTAAACATCCTGGTTCTTCATTTGTCGATCCGACACCATCCAAGCTTACAGAATCAATAAATGCATCTACCTTATCCGCTTGAATATATTTAGGAACATGGATTACATGTAAACTTGAAGTGAAGTATGTATCTGCTACAGCATCATCTTTATAAGAATCCCAACTTGCATCACCTAAAGGAAAAACTGGTTTACAAAATGAAACTTCTGGGTCTCCATCAAACATATCTTTAGTAGCATCTCTCCATTTTTCAAAATGGGGGTATGTAGTATGGGCTTCAAAATCTAATTTACTATTATATATTTCACAAAAGGCAAAATTAGTAGGATCAGAATTGTCTTGTATAATATCAAATCTACGGCACCCTGGCTCATTCATTACAGAACCTTCAGCATCACCTATAGATGATTCGATAAATTCTTGAATTTTATCTTCTTTTACTTTTATCCTAACCATTAAAATATACATAATTGAAATCTTTCCCTATAGAACTCTTAAATAATTATAAAAATGTTATTTGAAGTATATCCTTTATTTAATTAGATTCCTTATTAGAATTTAAATATTTACTGAATTTATTATTTTTTTGTAAAACAAAGTAAATTCCTAATAGGACTAAAAACATTATCCCCCAAGGTAATACTGCAGACAAAAATTGATTTCTTATAAATGTCACCCCATTTGAAATAGATAATGACAATTCAGAATTTATTATCTTTAAGGTATTAGGTTCTGCTATAAAAGGTACCTCATTTAGCTCAATTATTTGAAAAATAATTTTATCTGGAGATATAAAGCCCCAAACCAATGTAAAGATAAATACATAAAACAACAACCAAACTCCAATTATTGATAATGTCCATTTAATTTTTTGTACTAATCCATTACCTCCAATGAAAGAAATTATTAAAATTATTGGGATAAAAATCCATTGTAAATAAGATAATGGAGATATTCGTTCGGCGATAGTTTTAACAGGTTCTAACATTTCTAAATTATCTGAATTAAACTTAACCGGAATATCATTTCTAACTAAATCTATATTTTCTTTAAAGTTTTGATTATTTGAGTCTAATAAAATCTCATAAAAATCTTGTTCTGAAAAAACTATTCCTTTTTCCATAATACCCTTAATCTCCTTAACAGATTTATCTATATCAGAATTCTTACCTCCAGAAATTTGAGATAATGAAAATTTGAATGAAGTAGGTAAACTCTTCGTCACAAAAGAAGTTACCTGAGATTTAATAACCTCATGTAATCCAGAAGATATATTTTTGCGTAAATTTTCATCTTCAGGTAAACATTTTGGGAGATCAGGAGATTTTAGATTAATTGTAAATAAAGCTGCCAAACCACTACATTCTGGGAGATTTTCAACTCTTTGATCTAGTCTATCAGATGTAATTATAATAAAATTTTCTATTGCAGCATCTCTTAAAGTTGTAATATCCACATCATAAAGAAATTTTTCTTCTTCACTATTTAAGTGTTCTATAAATGCATCAATAAATTTTCCTGATTCTTCTTTCATCCACTTATCAGATGCTTTACCTTTAATAGTCTTAATAATTTCTTCTCTCGAAAGACTAATACCGTAATTGAAATTATTTGTAGATTTGATCATTGTCTTAGACATAGGTTCAATTACTTTTGTAAAAACAACAGTTCTAGCAGATTCATCCTTTTGTAATTTGTCCTTAAATACTTCCCCGATTAAATTTACCCGATCAGATACAGGAATATTAATATTGAAATCATCAGATTCTCCAGAAAAATAAAATGTTATTTCATTAACACCATCAATCAGATTTTGTTCGAGCCAATCATTTGGCATTACTTCTTGGAAATAATTATTGAATTCTTCATTAGTAAAATTTATACCAATCGAGTTTGAAATTGTAGGTGAAAATTTATTATAAGAAATAGGAATAATAACATCTTGAGATAAACTTTGAACTAAATTAAGTTCATAAACAGCCTTCTCAAAAGAATTACCTATCGAAGAAATTCTTTGACCAAATTTAAAATCTATTTCAAATTCATCAATATCACCATTAATATATAAAGATAATTGGGTTATTAAATTTTCAGAAATTTCTGAAACATACTCTTCTGGTAAAAGATTTATAAATATATCATTTATGACCATAGCCGAAGATTCGCCAGGAATGAATTTTAAATAGATTGGTTCATTATCAATTTTTGTAATCTCAATTTCTTTCTTTACAATTTCATTAGATATTTCAGGCAAAATTACCTGATAAAAATTTTCTATAATTAATGTTTCACTTATAAATTGATTAAGAGTTTTTGAACTTTGAAAGAATGAAGTTGATTGTGAAATGATTAGACTAATAATAAAAATAGGAGTGAAAATAAATATTAATAAAATAGCTGTTATTTTTCTTATGGTTAACATCTAGCCTCTACCTAAATAATCTTGAGATAAAGGTAATATTATCGCCTCCAACATATTAGAATTTTTTGGCAGAGATGCCATTAATAAAGCTGTCTCACCAATTTCTTCTGGATTTATAAGTGGTTCAGGGCCTTCATCACGCCCAGTTGAAGATCTACCGTCGGATCTTCTTTCTACAGCAACATTCCCAGGATGAATCGAACTTACTGCTATTCCAAAATCTCTTCCTTCTAAAGCAGATGCTTGAGTTAATCCCCAAACAGCATGCTTACTTGTAGTATAAGGGACAGAATTATGCCTAGCTCTCTGTGCGGCTATAGATCCTATATTGATAATCTTACCCTCACCTTGATTTTTCATTATAGGAAAAGCTTGCCTTGTACATAAAAACATCCCGGTTACATTTACACTCATAACTCGATTCCATTGCTCGAAAGTAATGTCTTCCAAAACTCCTCCATCAAATGCTCCAGAATTATTAACAAGAATATCTAATCTCCCATATTTATCTATCACTAAAGAAAATAAATCTTCTACTTCTGATTCTTTAGTAATATCTGTTTTGATAGATAATATATCTGCCTTGTTAGTAGAAAGTTCTTTAACTACCTTTTCTAATCTAGAAATATCTCTAGCAGCAATTACTACATTACACCCTTCAGACAAAAATTTTTTGGTGATAGCTTTACCAATTCCAGTAGCACCACCAGTTACTATTGCAACTTTATTTTTTAATTTATCCATTTAGATACCTCATTATTTATTTTTAGGTTTAGTCATAATAGCTGAAATTAAACCAATGAATGTAATAATTATCACAAAAATATACGCTATTTCCCATCCTAATATAAATGCATCAGTTGTTTTAGGTATTTTACCAACTTCAGATAATTCGACATCAAATCCTTTATAAATCATTACAAATGAAATAATTGAGGTAGCCAAAGCCTGTCCAATTACATTTCCTGTATTCCTAGTAAGATTAACAAATGCTCCTACAGATCCATATTTTTCCTTTGTTACAGAATTCATTGTAGCTAGCTGATTTGGAGTTGCCCAAACTCCCATTGAAAAACCGTTGAATAATAATATTATTACAATCAATATTAGAGAGGTTTGAAGATTGAAATTGGCAATAAAAACTCCCGTTATAATCGCTAATAAGAATCCAATAATAGTAAATCTCCTATGCCCATAAACATCTGCTAATCTACCACCCATTTGGGCTCCTATACCCATTCCTATAGCTGAACCTAACAATATAATTCCTACAAAAGCAGGTTGTAAATTTCTAATGTTTATCAAATAAACAGGCATTAATATGAAAAGTGATGACCGTCCTATAAACCCTATAATTCTTGTAATTGAAGCATATCGAAAAACTGGATCCAAAAAAAGATTCAGATCAATAATTGGTGATTCAGATTTTTTTTGATTCTGAATAAAAATTATTAAGAAAAACAAAAATATAGAAAAACTTATCAAAGTAACTAAGTAAAATAATAAACCGTCAAAAGGATTATTCATTGATAAAACTAAGGAAAACATAGCAACACCAGAAAAGACTGCTCCAATTAAATCGAATTTATTGTCTTTTACTTTAGGAGATCCTATTTTTGAATCTTTTAGGACCAATAAACACCAAATAAAAGATATCGTAGCCATTATGAATATACATATAAATACAGCTTGCCATTCATAAAACTGTAAAATCAGTCCTCCAATAACAGGACCTAATGCTCCTCCTAAAGCTACAGCAGTAGATTGAGAACCTAAACCTTTCCCTCTTTCATTTTTTTTGAAAACTGAAACTACTATAGCTGTTCCTACAGCTTGTGCCATAGCTCCGCCTAATCCCATTACTACCCTAGAAAAAATTAAAAATATTATATTATTTGCTAGCATACACATCAAAGAACCAATTAAAAAAAATAATAATCCTGATGTTAAAATTAACTTTCTTCCAAGCAAATCAGAAAGTCTACCAAATGGTAATAATACAGCAGTTACAGTAAGAGAATTTGCAATTACAACCCATGAAACAATCTGCAACGAACTACCAAAAAAGGCAGAAATCGATGGTAATGCAACGGCAATCATACTCATGCTCATAACCATAGTAACCAATGACATACCGACTGCAGAAAAAGCTTTCCATTTATAGTCAATATTTAGCATATAATTATAATTTTGATCTAACTTTATAAGATGCAATAAAGCCTACAAGAGTAACTAAACCTAGAACAATAAAAGCAATTTTCCACCCAAAAAGAAAACTATCTATTAAAGAATCACTACCAGAATTAGCACTAATTTCGCTTAATTCTACCTCATTGCCATTCATTAACATTATTCCAGTAATAACAGCTGTTGCAACAGCTTGCCCTATAGCTGTTGCAACATTTCTAACTTGATTTAAAAATGCACTAAAAGTCGCATAATTATCCCTTGAAACATCACTAAGAGTAGCTCTCATATTTGGCGCCATAAATAAACCCATACCCAAACCATTAACAAACAAAACAAACATTAATACATAAATTTTTGTTTGGGCATTTATAAATGCTAAAAATATTCCAGTAATAAAGATTAGCCCTAATCCAAATAAAATAAAACTTTTTGTCCCATATTTATCTGAGTATCTACCTGAAAAAAGAGATGAAACTACTACTCCTGCTGCAGTACTAAATAAAATTAACCCTGCATTAATCGGGCTAAGTCCTAGAAAACTTTGAACAAAAATTGGTATCAAAAAAAATACTGCAGAATTCCCAATAAATCCACAAAGTCTTACCAAAGAAGAAAGAGAAAATGTTGAATTAGAAAAAATTCTTAAATCTATCATAGGATTTTTATATCTTAATTCCCACCTAATAAATAAATATAAAGAAAGAATAGAAAATAAAACCAAGGAGAATAATATATATGATATCCAAGGTATTTTGAAAGGATTGGAAATAGTAACTATTAATAGCGTAAAAAATACAGCAGATAAAATAGCGCCTATCCAATCATAGTCAGATATTGAGTCAGATTTAGTAGAATCAATATTTCTTTTATCTAAAACTATATAAGATAAAAACAAACAACCAAAAGATAAAATCCCCATTATTACAAACATTCCTCTCCATTCTAAAACTGGAATAAGTACTCCTGACAATAATGGTCCGACACTACTTCCTAAACCTACTGTAGTAGTAATTATTCCTAATGCTTTACCTTTTTGGTCATCTGGAAAACTAGAAATTATTATTGCAAATGCTACTGCAGAACATATAGCATTACCAATAGACATTAAAAACCTTCCAAAAAGTATGCTAGATAAACCTGGAGCAAAAGAAATAATAATAGAACCAATACTAAAAATTATTAATCCTATAATATGAAGTTTTTTTCTTCCATATACATCAGCTACTCTTCCTAAAGGAAGCATAAGTGCACACATTGTCAAAGAAGAAATTATCACAACCCAAGCTACTGATCTTAATGTAATAGAAAGATCAGCAGCAATACTTGGAAGTGACATAGTAGTAACTACCATATCAAAAACAAATATAAATAAAGCTATCGCTGCAACTATAACAATTTTCCAGCGGCTAAAAGATGAAGAATATAGTCCAGTATTTGGGGTCAAAAATAATTATTCAGATAGTAATATATACGTAATTGTATACTCAAAAACAATCATATGGATAAATTAATGTCTAATAAAAATGAAATAAATATTTTAATTCCTAACGATCCTTTACCTTTAGATTTTGAAATGTCAAAAAATTGGCCTATAAATACAAAAGTGAATTTCATAAAAACAGAGTATATTAATTACAAACCTGAACCTATAAAACTAAAAAATATTGATATTTTGATTGGTACTGATTTTACTTTGGAAATGTCAAAATATGCCAACAGACTTAAAGCTATCTTCATCCCAGCAGCTGGTTATGAGAGAATAAATCCAGATGCTTTACCAGATGGAACGATTGTAGCAAATGCATATCATCATGAAGCTCCGATTTCAGAATGGGTAATGATGGTAGCTACTGCACTTGATCATAATTTAATTAAAAGCCATCTTACATTTGCTAATGGTTCATGGTGTCAATGGCCTGCTAGACTTGGACCTTACAGTGAACTATATAATAAAACTTTTGGAATAATAGGACTTGGTAATATTGGGATGAGAGTTGCTAAACTCGCCTTAGCATATGACATGAAAGTAATAGCAACAGGTAGAACTCAAAGAAATTCTAAAAATAATCAACCAGAAATTGAATATCATTATGGTAAAAAGGGAATAGATGAAGTTATGACAAGATCAGATTTTGTTCTAATTTCTACACCACTTAATAAAATGACTCAGGATTTAATTAATGAACGAGAACTAAAATCAATGAAAAAAACAGCATACATAATTAATGTAGCAAGAGGTCATATTATCAATGAAGAATCTCTATATTATGCCCTAAAGAATCGTACAATTGCAGGTGCTGCAATAGATACATGGTACATATATCCTGAAGGTAAAAAAGATGAACCTAGGCCTTCAAAATTCCCTTTCTGGGAACTAGATAATTTAATTATGACACCTCACCATTCAGGAGCTACTATTGGAACAATGAAGAGAAGGTATGCTACAGTAGCGGAAAATATTGATAGATTTGTTACAAAAAAACCTATCCTGAATGTTATAGAAAATATATCAAAAAATTAACTAATTCTTTTTTCGATAATATTATATAAAATGATTCCAGTTGAAACTGAGACATTTAGAGAAGAAATCTTCCCTTTCATAGGTAAAGAAACTAAATAATCACAATTTTTCTTTACCATTTTTGATAATCCTTCATTTTCTGAACCCGCAACAATTAAGGTAGGAAATGAATAATCTACATCTTTATAATTAGAATTACCATCGGAATCTAACCCTATAACAATAAATCCTCTTTCTTTTAAATTTAGAATTACAGAATTTAAATTTGTAACTCTAGATACTAAAATATGTTCTAGAGCACCAGAAGAGGCCTTAATAGAGCCAGGGGAAATACTTGCAGACCTTCTCAATGGTATTATCAAACCATGTGCACCAGATGCATCGACATTCCTAGCAACTGCACCAAAATTTTGAGGATCTTGTACATTATCCAACATTACTATAAGAGGTGATTCAGATTTACTCGATGCAAGATCTAAAATTTCATCTACATCTGAATATATTGGATCAGGAACTACAGCAACAACACCTTGATGTTTCTTTGTATGAGCCTGTTTTTCTAAATTTCTCTTGCTCAATAATTCAATTTGAATATTTCTATTCTCTGCTAATTTCTTAATTTCTATTAATTGAGAACCTAACACAATAGATTCATCAATTAATAATTTCTTGATTTCTCGGTCAGATCTAATAGTCTCAAGTACAGCTCTTCTACCTTCGACAGTAGCAATATGTAACTTTTTTGCCTTACTATATCGCGACATGAATATATCCTACTAATCTAGTCGTTAAATACAACATCATCATAATCGTAACGACTTTTTATAAGGTTAGAAAATTCAAATACATCTAAGGCTTTTTCGTATAATTCCGGCTCTATTTTTATATCTTTATCCCATGTACCAAGTTTTTGATAGAATTCTATAGCTTTAGAGATAGATTCTATAGAAATGTTTGGGAAATAATCTTTTTCTATTTCAGCTACCTCAAATGGTTCTGCTGTATTTACCCATTCACGTGCCTTCGCATAAGCTTCAATAAATTTATAATATATATCTGTTCTAACCCAATCCCAACTACAAATTAGACTACTGAATGCTACTGGGCCAATAACTTGACCTACAGATCCTAAAATTTTACCTTTATTTTCATACTCGAGTTGTTGGGGATAAGCTCCCTGCTCATGAAAAAAATCTGCAATCCCATCATCCCATTGTTTCATCATTTCATCCCCTCCATTTGAAAAAATCTTATCAACTCTATCTAAATCAATTCCTTTTTTTGATAAAGCATATCTAAGCATTGCTTCAGGTTGTCCACCATGCACAAACAAAAATTTTCCTTTGGTTATTTCATCCCAACTAAAAAAATCTAACTCTTTTCTACCTAAAATAAAAAAACCATCATAAGAATTTATTTGAGCAAAATGTGTTACTGGAGGTTTTTGTATATTCTCCAAATAAGACCAACTACCCGATACTGCTGCTTGACCTATATCCATATTCCCACTACCTACTTCTTCGATAGTATTACCTTTGTCTGCGATATGATAACTAGCTGAAATTCCATATTGATCAAGGAAATTCCCACTTATAGTAGCAATTAATGGACTATAAAAAGCAGAATGACGAGAAACCATGATTTTTAGATGTGTCATAATTACCCCCAATAAATTCTAAAATGTTTAACAATAAAATTATAATCTCAACAAATACTTAACAAAGTAAATAATTGTATTAATATAAAAACAAATAGTATTATCATAATAATCTATAGGAAGGAAAAAATATGTCAAAAAAAACAGCTTTGGTTACTGGTGGAGCTGGTTTTGTAGGTAGCCATATTGCTGATTATTTGAAAAACGAAGGATGGAATGTAGTAGTTGCTGACAACCTTTCAACAGGTAAAGAATCAAATATTTCAGACGATATTGATTTAGAACTTATAGATCTAACAACTGGGAATATCAACAAATTAACTAAACTAATTAAACCTAATTCAATTTTCCATACTGCTGCACAAGTAAGTGTTTCTAAATCTACAAAATTACCTTCTTTTGATGCAGAACAGAACATAATAGCTACAATTAAAATATTAGAAGCATTATCCATGGCAGGAAAAGGAAATGAATCTTTTTTATTTATTTCTACAGGTGGAGCGATCTATGGCAATACAAAAACCATCCCTGCTAATGAATCCTTAATTCCAAAACCTGAATCTCCATATGCGATCTCAAAATTTTCTTCAGAAAATTATATTAAATACTTTAGAAAAAATTATAAAATAAAAACATCCATTGTTAGGCCAGCTAATATATATGGGCCTCGCCAAGATCCTAATGGTGAGGCAGGAGTAATAGCAATATTTATAAATGCTATGTTAAATAATAAAAATATAAATATTTTTGGAGATGGGGAAAATATAAGAGATTACATATATATTACTGATATTGTAAAAGGTTGTATTTTAGCATCTGAATTATATTTGCCATATCCTATTAATTTAGGAACAGAAAAAGGCACATCAGTTTTAGAAATATTTAATACGTTATCAAAATATTGTAAATACAAATTGAATCCTGTTTTTTTGGATAAGAGACCTGGAGATATAGATAAAATTATATTAGATATTAATAAAGCTAAGAACCTATTAAAATGGTCTCCCGACATTATATTAGAGGACGGATTTAAGAAAACTATTGATTGGTTTGCAAAAAATAATTAACTGGTCATTTTATCCTTTATTAGATCTTCTAATCCAGCCCATCCAAGTAAAGCACATTTAATTCTTACAGGAAATTTTTTCACACCTTCTAAAGCTTCAATATCTCCTAAAGAATCTCTATCTTCTTCAGAAATATCTTCGTCTTTCATCATTTTTCTTACATTATTTACTAAAATTAAAATCTGATCTTTGTTTAAATTTTGAATACTTTCAGCCAATAACGAACCTGAGCTCTGGCTTATAGCACATCCATTTCCAGAAATTGATAAATCTTCAACAATACCCTTATTTATTTTCAATTGTATAAATAACTCGTCACCGCAAAAAGGATTATTTACATTGATTTCAAAATCAGAATTTTCAATTTTTTCTGATTTCCTAGGATTTCTATAATGATCTAAAATTATGCTTTCATACATTTCATTCAAATCATCTAATCCTGATAATCCCCCCATATTCATGAAAAGTATTCCTCTACTTCATTAAGAGCCTCAAAAAAAATATCTATTTCTTCAATAGTATTATAAATATAAAAACTTATACGTGCTGCTGCGGAGGTACCATAGCTTCTTATTAGTGGCATAGCGCAATGATGTCCAGTTCTAATAGCAATGCCTTTTTGATCTAAAAAAGTTCCAATATCATGTGGATGTATCTTATCATGTATGAAAGAAATAACTCCACCTCTTAAATGTGAGAAATTATCACCTAAAATAGTAAATTTATCATAACTAGAAAATTTATTTAAGGCATATTTCGATAGTTCTAATTCATGGTCCCAAATATTTTCCATGCCTATATTACTTAAATAATCTGCTGCAACTCCAGTAGCAATAGCATCCGCAATATTAGGTGTACCAGCTTCAAATTTATATGGTAATTGGTTCCATTTAGCATCATCATAAGAAACTTCAATAATCATATCTCCACCAAAAAGAAATGGTTCCATATCTAACAATAATTCTTTTTTACCATATAACACTCCAATTCCAGTTGGTCCCATCATTTTGTGCGCAGAAAAAGTTAAAAAGTCTATATCTAAATCTGATACATCGACAGGCATATGAGGTACTGATTGAGCACCATCAACAATAATTTTAGTGTTTGTTCCACTAATGAGTTCAGTAATTTTCCCAATTGGAATGACATATCCTAATACATTAGACATATGTGTAATAGAAATTAAACTGGTATTAACATCAAAAATATTCTTTAATTCGTTAATATTAAAACCATCAGTAATATCTAAAAAACGTAATTCACAACCTGTCTTTTTAGAAACCTGTTGCCAAGTTACCAAATTAGAATGATGTTCAGCATTTGTAATGATTATATTGTTATCTTCAGATATATTATTTATAGCCCACGAAGTTGCAATTAAATTCAAAGATTCTGTTGTATTTCTCGTCCAAATAATACAATCAGTTGGTGCATTAATTAATTTTGCTACTTTGTTTCTTGCCTCTTCATATGCATCTGTTGCCCTCATGGAAAGGGTATGTACACCCCGATGAACATTAGAATTATAATTTGTATAATAATCTGATATTGAATCAATTACCTTTTTAGGTTTTTGTGAAGTAGCTGCGTTGTCAAAATAAATTAAATTTTGACCATTTACTTTGCTATCCAATATAGGAAAATCTTTTCGGATATTATCGAAATTTATCATCCTAAAATGTCCCAATTGTATCTGATTGGTCTCTTAATACTGGAATAAGATCATCAATAAAATTGGAAATGTAATTTCTTAAATCTTTTGGCTTGAACCTGTTAATCATTTCTTCTGCAAATCCCTTAATCAAAATACCTTTGGCTGTTTCTAAATCTAAACCTCTAGTCTGAAGATAGAAAAGGGTATCCATATCTATGTTTCCCGCAGTAGCTCCATGCGCACAAGTGACATCATCGGCATATATCTCTAATGAAGGCTTGGTGTAAACTTCTGAATTTCTTGAGAGTAATAAATTTAAATCTTTCTGATCAGCATCAGATTGTTGTGCATCTTTATCAACCAAAATTTTTCCACTAAATACTGCTTTAGAATTTCCAGAAAGAATTCCTTTATAATACTGTTTGGAAGTGCAATTAGGCTTTGAATGTGTAGTACTTATTTCACTGTCTTGCTGTTGATCACCATTACTAATATAAAGTCCGTATAAGCCGCACTCTGCTTCTGGAGCATCCAAAAGTACATGAATATCATTTCTACCTATTTTTGCTCCAGTTGAAAAAGACGTTGAGAAAAAATTTGAATTACTTTTTTGTAAAATTCTAGTGCTAGCTATATTAAATGAATATGGATTTTCAATCTGTACTCTGAAATGTTCAATTTTTGAGTTTTTCGATTGAACAATTTCCAAAACTGGAAGTGTTAGATTTACACTATTAGATAAATTAATATAATTTTCAATTAATTTTAATTCGGAATTTTCTCCACATTTCAAAAAAACCCTTGGAAACGTAATAAGATTTTCAGAAAAATTAGAGTTAACAAAAGTTATATTTAAATCTTTTTGTAGAATAACATTATCTGGAATTTCAATTAGTATACCTTCAGAAAAAAATGCCGTATTCAATGCAGTAAATGGGCTAGAATCAGGCTTAGCTAAGGTTGCAAATTCATCTGGTAAGTTAATTGAATCTATCTTAGAAATTATTATCTCCTTGTTAGAAATGAAATTTTGGTTTGAAATCTTACCGTCAATAAAAATTATATTATGCCAATCTGAAGAGATTGGTATCAATTTATTAATTTCTTTAATATCAGAATTCGATTGATTTAAATTGAAATTAATTTCAGATATCGGATTTAAATTTGTATATTTCCATTCTTCATTACCTCTTCGGTGAAGAGGTAAACCTGTAGATAAAAAATAATCCCAAGCAATATTCTTTATTTCTTGAATTTTTTGATCAGTATAAGATTTTTTTTCAATTTTATTATAGAGCTGATCAAATTGTTGCACAGATTTTGGAAAAAAATTGTCTGCCATTAAATATATCCTACGTAATATACGATTTATATCCAGAATTTTCAATTTCTAAAGCTAATTCTGATCCGCCAGATTTTACAATTTCTCCACCAATAAGCACATGTACAAAATCCGGTTTAACATAATTTAATAATCTCTGATAATGTGTAACAATCAGAAAAGATCTTTCCTCAGATCTCATTGAATTTATTCCTTCAGATACTACTTTTAATGCATCAATGTCTAATCCCGAATCAGTCTCATCCATAATAGCTAGTTTAGGTTTTAAAATTTTAAGCTGCAATATCTCATTGCGTTTCTTTTCACCACCAGAAAAACCTTCATTTAAAGATCTTTTTATAAGATCAGATTTAATCCCTACTTCTTCTACATTTTTTTCGAAGATTTTATTAAATTCTCTAACAGAAATTTTTTCTTGGTCCAAAGCTTCATATTTGGAATCAAGAGAAGCTTTAAGGAACTGCCAAGGCCTTACACCAGGAACTTCAACAGGGTATTGAAAAGCTAAAAACATTCCCAAATGAGATCTTTTATCTGTTGGTAATTCATTAATTAATTTTTTATCAAATTTTATTTCACCTTCAGTTATCTCGTAATCAGGTCTCCCCATTAGTAAATTTGCTAATGTACTTTTCCCACTACCATTTGGTCCTATAATGACATGAACTTCTCCAGGAGAAATTGATAAATTTACACCATTAAGAATTTTTATACTACTATCTTCTGAAACAGAAGAATGAAGGTTTTTAATTTCTAACATATTAATTTAGCCTACAGCACCTTCTAATGATACTTTCAATAATTGAGATGCTTCTACTGCAAATTCAAAAGGAAGTTCTTTAATTACATCTCTGCTCCAACCAGTAATTATCATATGATGAGCTTCTTCTTCAGAAAGACCTCTAGACATTAAATAAAATAGTTGATCATCAGAAACTTTAGATGTGGATGCTTCATGCTCTAGTTTTGCAGTAGGATTTTTAACTTCAATATATGGTACAGTGTGAGCTCCGCATTTATCACCTATCAATAAGGAATCACATTGAGTATGATTAGTAGCATTCTCAGCCTTTGGTAAAATTTGTACGCTTCCTCTGTAGGTATTGTTACCTCTTCCTGCTGAAATACCTTTAGAAACTATAGTTGATTTAGTATTTTTACCAATATGTATCATTTTTGTTCCAGTATCTGCTTGTTGATAATTATTTGCCAATGCTACTGAAAAAAATTCTCCTACAGAGTTATCACCTTTAAGTATTACACTTGGATATTTCCAAGTAATTGCAGAACCAGTTTCAACTTGAGTCCAAGAAATTTTTGCTGATTTTTCTGCCCTTCCACGTTTAGTGACAAAATTATATACTCCACCCTCACCTTCTTTAGTCCCAGGGAACCAATTTTGAATAGTAGAATATTTTATTTCAGAATCTTCTAATGCTATAAGTTCAACTACTGCTGCATGCAATTGGCTAGTTTTCCTCATAGGAGCTGTACAACCTTCAAGATAAGAAACATAAGAATTTTTATCAGCAACTATAAGTGTCCTTTCAAATTGACCACTTCCTTCTGTATTTATTCTGAAATAAGTCATTAGTTCCATCGGACATTTAACACCAGGAGGAATATAAGCAAAAGATCCATCACTGAATACAGCTGAATTTAACGCAGAATAGAAATTATCAGTATAGGGAACCACTGATCCTAGATATTTTTTTATTAAATCTGGATAATTTTTCACTGCTTCAGTAAATGAACAAAAAATTATCCCTAGTTCAGCTAATTTATCAGCAAAAGTAGTAGCAACAGATACAGAATCAAAAACAGCATCAACAGCAACCCCAGCTAATTTTTCTCTTTCATGAAGTGGAATACCTAGTTTATCGAAAGCCTCTAACATTTCTGGATCTACATCATCTAAAGATTCTGGAGGTTTTTCAGATGAAACTGGAGCTGCATAATAATAAATATCTTGGAAATCAATTTCAGGATAATTTATCATAGACCATTTTGGCTCTTCTTTTTTACTTTCTAAATCAGTCCAATAATTATATGCTTTAAGACGCCAGTCAAGTAGCCAATCTGGCTCATTTTTTTTTGATGAAATTAATCTAACAATATCTTCATTAAGTCCTTTAGGAGCAAGCTCTGTCTCAACATTTGTAGAAAATCCCCATTTGTAGTCTTTACTAGACAAATCAGTGTTTCGAGATATAGTATTTTTTTGTGTCATAATTACCGATATTAAAATAGATTTATTAATAGTTTTAATTTTATACCAAAAATGTTAAAATCATTGTTAATTAGCGTTGAAAATTAATGTAAATTCAATAGAAAATTTATTTTTATTAATTAAGGTTTACATATACTAGTATTATCTATTTATTTTTTTACTTTGGAGGAAAATTTGGAATACGAAGCAGTAATAGGTCTTGAAACACATGTTCAATTGCATACTAAAACAAAAATGTTCAGTTCTTCAAGTAATAATTATCAATCTGCAGAACCAAATACAGTTGTAGATCCAGTTACTTTGGCATTACCAGGTACACTACCTGTGGTAAATAAAAAGGCAATTGAGGATGCAATAGCAATAGGACTATCTTTAAATTGCTCAATAAGAGAAATAACAAAATTTGATAGAAAACAGTATACTTATCCTGATCTTATGAAAGGTTATCAAATTTCACAGTTTGATCAGCCTATATGTTATGAAGGGTATATTGATTTACCAAACAATCCAATGACTAGAGTCAGAATAAATAGAGTTCATATGGAAGAAGATGTTGCAAAATTGATTCATGAATATGGAGTAGATGGAGACCCTACTCATACTTTAATTGATGTAAATAGATCTGGTGTTCCTTTAATGGAAATTGTAACTGAACCTGACATGAATACTTCAGAAGAAGTTGAACTATATATTTCATCTTTACAAAGGATAATCAGATACCTTGGAGTTGGAACCGCAAATATGGAAGAAGGATCTTTTAGATGTGATGCAAATATTAGTGTAAGGAAAAAAGGTGAAAAAAAATTAACAACTAAGGTCGAAATTAAAAATATGAACAGAATCAAAGCTGTAACTAGAGCAATTGAATTTGAAATATCTAGACAAATAAAAGAGATAGAATCCGGGGGTAAAATTATCCAAGAAACTAGAGGGTGGAATGATCATAAAGGAGTAACTATTTCCCAAAGAAGTAAAGAAGAAGCTAATGATTATAGATATTTTCCTGAGCCTGATATACCCCCATTGAAAATCAAAAATTCATTAATAGAAAAAGTTAAGTCAAAATTACCCGAGTTACCATTAGAAAAAAAATCAAGATTCATACAAAATTATAACCTTTCAGATTATGATGCAGAACTTCTTACTTCCTCAAAATATATTGCTCAATACTTTGAAAACACTATTAACAATACCAATATAGAAAATGAAGATTATAAGCAGCGATTTGCTAAAGAAATTGCAAATTGGGTAAATGGTGAAATTTTTAGATATCTAAAAGAAAATAAAGTATCGGATATCCAATCTTTTCCGATATCTCCTGAAAATTTATCTACCCTCATAGAAAAAATAATAACAAAAGAAATAAATAATAACTCTGCAAAAAAAATTTTTGAAATAATGCTAAAAAATAACGAGAATCCAGAAAAAATAATTAATAAATTAAATCTAGTAGTAGTAAATGATGATGATGAATTAAATTCTATTATTAGCGAAATAATCACTAACAATCCTTCTGCAGTAGAAGATTATAAAAACGGTAAAGAAAATGCACTAAAATTTCTGATGGGGCAGTTAATGAAACAAACAAAAGGTCAAGCAGATCCTAATCAATCAATAAAATTAATTCGTTCAAAACTAGATAAATGATATCATATAAGTGCTAAAATTTTTATGACGGACAAATAAACATATGCAAACTACTTTTAATTTCGTACTCATAGTAATAGCTATCATCACCATAGTTGTTTTACTTTTACAAGCCAGAGGTACTGGTGGAAACTTGTTTGGTGAAGCGGAAACCACTTTCAGATCACGTAGAGGAATAGAACAATTTTTATTTAGATTTACTATTATTTTGGCTATATTATTTGTTGTAGTAGCAATACTAAACGTCAGATTTAGTGGATAACTATATTCTTTTCCAATTTGTACCTTCAGGAGAATCTGAAATCTGAATACCTAAACTAAGAAGCCTATCCCTCAATTGGTCAGATTTATCGAAAAGTTTTTTACTCCTAGCATCATGTCTTAATTGGATTAATTCTTCTATTTCCTCTTCAGATATTTGAATATTTTTTTTCGCTGGCTCTAGATCAAAACCCAATATTTTTGAATACATTTTCAACGCTTTTATAAGATCTAATACGTTTTCGTTATTGTCCCTACCCCTAAAAATAGACCTTGCTAAATCAAATAAGGTTGCGATAGCTGCAGGAGTACCTAAATCATCATTCATAGACTGAAGAAATTTATCAATATAAGCTTTCGCAGAAATAGGTTGTTTTTCTAAATTAGATTTAATATCAATCGCATTTCGTAATCTACTAATAGATTTTTCAGAAGAAATTAAATGGTTTTCATCTAAATTTAAAGGTTTACGATAATGGCTCTGCAATACCCATAAACGAATAGCATCGGATGTATATTTTTTCAATGCTACTTCTACATCAAAAACATTACCCAAAGATTTACTCATCTTATCTCCATCCATCTGAACTAATCCATTATGAACCCAAAACCTAGCAAAAGAATTTATACCTAAAGCAGCTTCACTTTGAGCAATTTCATTTTCATGATGGGGAAATAGTAAATCTTGTCCACCACCATGTATATCAATTTGTTCTCCAAGATGATGCAATACCATTGCTGAACACTCAATATGCCAACCTGGTCTACCATTGCCCCAGGGACTATCCCAAAAAGGTTCTCCAGGTTTTGCCGATTTCCACAACACAAAATCTGCAAAATTTATTTTGTTATCATCAGCATCAAATCTCGTTGCTTCTAACATTTCATCTACATTTCTATGGCTTAATTTTCCATAGTCTTCATATTTTTTAACAGAAAAATAGACAGATCCTCCTGATTCATAAGCATATTCACGTTCAATTAAATTCGAAATTATATCAATTATTTCTTTAATTTCATTCGTAGCTCTAGGATAATGATTTGCTCTCTTTATATTGAGCTTATCCATTACATCAAAATAAGCTTTGATATTTTTTTCTGAAACTTGATTTGAATCTAAAGAATCCTTATTTGCTCTATCGATTATTTTGTCATCAATATCAGTAAAATTTTGTACACGATTTACAGTAAAACCCACATACTCCAAATATCTATGCAGTGTATCAAAAATAATATAACTCATAGCATGACCAATATGAGGTTTATCGTAAGTGGTAACACCACAAACATACATGTTTACACTATTATTAGTAGCTGTAAAATCTTCCTTTTTTCTAGTGAGACTATTATAAATTTTCATATTTAATTTTCATATTTCTGTATAGTGTGGCTGTTGAGTGAGCTAAGATACCTTCACTGTTACCAGATTCTCCAACTTCATCGGTAGAGGTAATTTTAACATTAACATTAACTAAGGATGAATCAATCAAAAATTTAATATTATCCTCCATTTTAAGAGCAAATTCCTTCAACCTAGGTTTCTCGGCAATTATAGTAGCATCAATATTGTTTATATTCCAACCATTATTTTTTGCTAATTCAACTGATTTCTTAATAAAAAAACTTGAATCCAAATCCTTATATCTTGAATCTGTAGATGGAAAATATCTCCCCAAATCTCCAAGTGATGCGCCTCCTAAAAT